>JBBIHL010000432.1:0-3145 GCA_037447075.1 Candidatus Eiseniibacteriota bacterium
GGCGCTGCCGGCGCGGGAGCCCCAGGTCCAGGTGGGGCTCATCTGGGGCGTGGACAGCCTCACCCTGGCCCCGGTCGAGGCCGCGCGCTGGCACGCCTCGCACCCGCGGCGGACCGTGCCGGCGGGCGAGCCGGTGACGATCCTGCGGACGCCCGACGGCTTCCAGGCTTCGTGGCTCACGGATCGCGGGCGGGTGTTCGAGCGCTTCGGCGCGACCGACACGGCCTGGCTCGTCCCCGAGCGCCGCGACGGCCTGGTGCGCTGGCAGGGCGAATCGTGGCGCGGCGAGATGAAGGTGTTCGTCTCGCCCCGCGGCAAGCTCACCCTGGCGGACCGGCTCCCGCTCGAGACCTACCTGCTGGGGGTGGTCCCGGGCGAGATCGGCGGGCTCAAGGACAGTCTCCTGGAGGCGGGCCGGGCGCAGGCGATCGCGGCGCGCTCGTATACCCTGTTCTACATGGGCCGGCGCGGAGAGGAAGGCTTCGACCTCTACGGAACCGTGGAGGACCAGGTCTACGGCTCGGTGGAGAGCGAGCGGCCCCTGGCCACGCGCTGCGTGACGGAGACGCGGGGGGAGGTCGCGCTCTACCAGGGCGCTCCCATCCGCGCCAACTACTGCTCCACCTGCGGCGGGATCACGGCGGACGTGTGGGAAGCCTGGCCCACCGGACCGCTGGGTTATCTGCGCGGCCATCCGGACCGCCCCGTGGAAGGGGGCGAAGCCTTCTGCCGGCCCTCGCCCTACTACCGCTGGAAGGACGAGTGGCCGGTGGCGGGTTTCGTCGAGGGCGTCCGCCGGGAGGCGCAGGCTGCCGGCCTCAAAGTCCCGGAGGGATGGCCGGGGAGGCTGCTGGACGTTCGCGTCGCCGAGCGTTCGCGCTCGGGCCGGGTGAAGACGCTGGTCATCTCGGGCACCGCCGGCGACCTGGCGATCCCCAACTACGTCCTGCGCCAGATCCTGCGGCGGCCGCGCCAGCAGGCCCAGATCCTGCCGAGCAGCCTCTTCAAGGTGGCGGTACGCCGGGACCCGGCCGACGGCCGCGCGGTCAGCATCGTGGCCTCGGGGGCGGGCTCCGGCCACGGGGTGGGGCTGTGCCAGTTCGGCGCGCTGGGGATGGCCCGCGCCGGATACAAGGCCGACCGCATCCTCTCCCACTACTACTCGGGGATCGAGATCCGCGCGCTCTATCGGTGAATGGCGGGCGCGGCCCCGCGCGCCGGCTCGTCGGCGCAGCCTCTTCGGGGCGGCGCGTTTGACACCCTGCGCACCGGCAGCCTATCCTGCGGCGTCTGCACCACCGGATGGCGGCGGGCCTGCGCCCGGAATCCCCTCCGGACGCCCACCCGCGGCGGGGTTGTAGTTCAGCTGGTTAGAACGCCTGCCTGTCACGCAGGAGGTCGCGGGTTCGAGTCCCGTCAACCCCGCCAGCCCGTGCCCCAGCACGTCGCGCCGGCCGCGCGGACCGTCACGCCGGCTGCGGGGCGGGGACCGCGGCCAGGGCCTCCTCCCATTCGTAGAGCCGGCTGAAGTACTCGCGCGCCATGCGATGGGTGGAGAAGCGCTCCTGGGTGGTCTCGATCGCCCGCTTCATCATCTCCACCCACCGCCCCCGGTTCTGGAAGGCGGGCAGCACCTCCTCGCGCAGCACCCGGTGCAGCGCGTCCAGGTCGTGGGCGTCCGCATCCTCCCGGGACTTCCCGTCCCCGATCCCCCAGCCGTTGCGACCGTGCTCGCACGCCTCGGGCCACCAGCCGTCGAGCACGCTCAGGTGCAGCACGCCGTTCATCATCGCCTTCATGCCCGACGTCCCGCTGGCCTCGAGCGGCCGCAGCGGTGTGTTCAGCCAGACGTCGCAGCCCCGGGTGAGCGCGCGCCCCAGGCCCATGTCGTAGTTCTCCAGGAACACGACCCGCCCGGGGTAGGCCCGCGCCGCCTGGACCAGCGTGGTCACCATCCGCGCGCCGGCGGGATCGTCCGGATGGGCCTTGGCCGCGAACAGCAGCCGCACGCGCCCGTCGGCGATCAGCTCCTCCAGCCGGGCGCGATCGCGCAGGATGAGGTCGTTGCGCTTGTAGCCGGCCGCACGCCGCGCGTGGCCGATCCACAGGGCCTCCGGATCGAGGCTCGCTCCCGTCTGCGCCCGCACCCGTTCGCCCAGCTCGCGCTTCAGCGCCAGGTGGGTCTCCCACAGCCGGTCCGTGCTCGGGTAGGCCGCCCGGATGCGCTCGTCCTGCCAGGTGGGCGCGTGGACGCCGTTGGTGATCGGCACGATGGGGGCGGCGTCCCCGATGCCGGTCCACATCGCCCGGGCGGTCTGGGCGTGCAGCTCGGAGACCGCGTTCGCCTGCCCCGCCAGGCGCAATCCGGCCACGGTCATGCTGAAGGGAGAGCCCCCCAGGGCGATCATCTCGCTGTCGGAAAGCTCGCACGAGGCGCCCATGCGCCGCAGGTTCCCCAGGTCGTGGATCTCGTTCCCCGCCGGCACCGGGGTATGGGTGGTGAACACCAGCCGCCGGCGGACCTTCTGGCGGGCCTCCTCGAAGGTCTCGCCCCCGGCCATGGCCGAGGCGATCGCTTCCACCCCGGCGAAGACGGCGTGCCCCTCGTTGAAGTGATAGGCCCGGACCGGGTGCCCCAGCCAGTGGAGGGCGCGCATGCCGCCGATGCCGAGCAGCATCTCCTGGGCGATGCGGGCGTCCGGCGCGGTGTCGTAGAGCCGGCGCGTGATCCAGCGGTGCTCGCGGCTGATGGGCTCCAGCAGGTAGAGCGGCGCGTGCGAGAAGTGGTCGTCGCGCAGCACCGCGCACTCCACCTGGCGCCCGCGCACCCGGACCCGCACCCGCACCCCCATGTCGGTGAACGTCGGCGGGGCGTAGACCGGGAACTCGTTGGCCGGGACGCCGTCGGGGCCGATGCGCTGCGTGCAGTAGCCCCGGTCCCAGCGCAGGCCCACCCCGACCACCGGCAGGCCCAGGTCGCCCGCGGACTTGAGGAAGTCGCCCGCCAGCACGCCCAGGCCGCCGGAGTAGATGGGGAAGCTCTCGTGCAGGCCGAACTCCATGCAGAAGTAGGCGACGACGGGTGCGGGCATCGGGCGGGCATTATAGGGAGGCGCGCCCGTCGCGTCACCCCTGGGAGGCGCCG
>JBBIHL010000433.1:0-3116 GCA_037447075.1 Candidatus Eiseniibacteriota bacterium
TGGCCGGCGCGCGCGGCGTGGCGGTGATGGTGAGGCCCACGCCCGACGACGCCTTCGCGATGGCCCGCAGCATGGGCGCCGAGCGCGTGCAGCTCCACGGCGTGGACGCCGCCCGGTGGCCGGCCGACTTTCCGCTGCCCGTCATCTTCGCGGTCGGGGTCGGACCCGCCGCGCCGCGCCTCGCCCTGCGCCGCGGCGGCTCGGACTGGGTGCTGTGCGACGCCGCCCGCGAGGGCCTGTGGGGCGGCACCGGGGAGAGCTTCGACTGGTCGCTGGTGGCCGACCTGGCGCGGCGGCACCCCATGCTGCTCGCCGGAGGGCTGTCGGCGGACAACGTGCAGCGGGCGCTGCGGCAGGTGAGGCCGATGGGCGTGGACGCCTCCAGCCGGCTGGAGAGCTCGCCGGGCGTGAAGGACCACGCGCGGGTGCGCGCCTTCGTGGCGGCGGTGCGCGCGCACGACGCGCGGGCGGCCGGGACGCCGTGAGCGGCCCGGGCGTAGTCAGCGGGGCCGCGGCGACGCCGCGGCAGTTCGGGCCCTACGGCGGGCGCTTCGTGCCCGAGACCCTGGTCTCGGCCCTCGACGAGCTGGAGCGCGAATACGAGCGGGCGCGCGCCGACCCGGCCTTCCGGGCCGAGCTCGACCACCAGCTTCGACACTTCGCGGGACGCCCCACCCCGCTCTATCCGGCGCGGCGCCTCTCCCGGGAGCTGGGGCTGGAGGTGTGGCTCAAGCGCGAGGACCTGCTCCACACCGGCGCCCACAAGATCAACAACACGCTCGGCCAGTGCCTGCTGGCGGTGCGCATGGGCAAGCCCCGCGTCATCGCCGAGACCGGCGCCGGACAGCACGGCGTGGCCACGGCGACGGCCGCCGCCCTGTTCGGGCTGCGCTGCACCGTCTACATGGGAACCGAGGACGCCCGCCGCCAGAGCCTGAACGCGCAGCGCATGAAGCTGCTGGGCGCCGAGGTGAGCGAGGTGGAAGCCGGGAGCCGGACCCTGAAGGACGCGATCAACGAGGCGCTGCGCGACTGGGTGACCAACGTGCGCGACACCCACTACGTGCTGGGCTCGGTGCTGGGGCCGCATCCCTTCCCCACCCTGGTGCGCGACTTCCAGGCGGTCATCGGCCGCGAGACCCGCGAGCAGTTCGCCGCCCAGGCGGGCGGGCTGCCCGACCTGCTGGTGGCGTGCGTGGGGGGCGGGAGCAACGCCATCGGGCTCTTCCACGAGTTCCTGGGCGACCGCTCGGTGCGCAAGGTGGGGGTGGAGGCAGGCGGGCTGGGGGTGGAGAGCGGCAAGCACGCGGCGCGCCTGGCGGAACGGCGCGTGGGCGTGCTGCACGGCACGCGCACCTACGTCCTGCAGGACGAGCACGGCCTGATCCGCGAGACGCATTCCGTCTCGGCCGGGCTCGACTACCCGGCGCTGGGCCCCGAGCACGCCTGGCTCGCCGATCAGGGCCTGGCGGACTACTCCTGGGCGACCGACCGGGAAGCGCTCGAAGCCTTCGCCCTGCTGGGGCGGACCGAGGGCATCCTGCCGGCGCTCGAGCCGGCCCACGCCATCGCCTGGCTGGCCCGCGAGGCGGCCGCGCTGCGCGGCCGGCGCGTGGTGGTCAACCTCTCGGGGCGCGGGGACAAGGACGTTCAGGAGGTGCTGCGGGTGCGGGGGATGGAATAGGGCGCAGGCCCGACGGCGCCGTCCCTCCGTGGGCCGACCGGGGCAGCCCTCAGCACCTGGTTGTGCACGTTGATCAATGCGGGGCCGTCAAGGTGCACCTGCAGGCGGCCAAGCCGCGTGGGCTGAGCTCGGGGCGACCCAGCCGAGCACCAGGGTGAAAGCGAGCGGGAGTGGGTTGGGTGGGCGCATGAGGTCCCCGGATGCTGGCCAGGCGCGAGCGCTCGGGGCGGCGGTGCGCGCGTGCCTCCAGATAAGCTTGGCAAGAACGACGCGAGCGGTCCAGCGTTCGACGCACGCAACGGCTCGCGTCGCGCGCGACGCGATCAGCGGATCACGCCCCCGCGCGCGACGAGGGTGCGCGCGCCCTGGTGCAGCCGGAGCCAATAGATCCCCGCCGGCACCGGCCTGCCGGCATCAAGGCGCAGGCGATGCGAGCCCGCCCCCAGCGTACCGACCTCGTGGGCCACGAGGCGCCGGCCGTTGAGGTCGAGCAGCTCGAGCGTCGCCGAGTCGGCGTTGGGCAAGGCGAAGGCGGCGACCAGCTCGCCCAGCGCGGGATTGGGGCGCAGCCCCTCCAGCGCGAGCGCGAAGCCGCGGGGTACCTCCACCCAGGCCTCCGCCGTGAAGGTCTCCGTGCCGCCATCGGGGTAACCGAGGCGGTAGCCATAGCGGCCGCCGGGAATCACCGCGCGATCCTCGTAGCGCAGCGTGCCGCCGCCATCGGCGGTGAGGGTGGCGAGGCGCTGCCAGTCCGCGCTCGCGGTGCGCCGGTAGACCGCGAACTCCACGCCCGCCGCGCCCGAGCCATACCAGACCAACTGCACGCGATCGGGGCTCGCCTCGGCGCTCACCAGCGCCACCTGCACCGGCGTGGGGCCATCCGCCACGAAGCGCAGTGCGCGGACCTCGAAAAAGCCGCTCTTCCACGCCGCGATCGCGCCGCCCTGGCCGTCGGCGGTGATGCGGGCATACGTGTTGCTCTGCTCCGAAGGGATGGCCAGCCCGCCCGCGGGCCAGCCCGGCGCCACCGCGCCCGATCCCGTCAGGCGCTGCACCAGCACCCGGTCGGGGGGAAAGCAGCACTGATCCCAGCACAGGTAGGCCCCGCCGGAGCCGTCCGGGGCGAGGTACGGGGCGCCGTCGAAGTGGTAGTTGTCGGTGACCCGCACCCCGTTCACTGGCCAGGCCGGGTAGGGGGTCCCGTCGGACCGCATGCGCTGCACGTAGATCTCGTCGGGTCGGGAGGGGTCCCGATAATCGGACCACGTCAGGTACGCGCCGCCCTCCCCGTCCGGCACCATGTGGATGCCGGCACGGTCGCCGGGGGCGGCACAGACCAGCGCGCCCCCTTCAGGCCAGCCAGGGGCTATGGTGCCGGCCGGAACCTGTCAACGAGTTTGAGACACGGGCTTCGTGAGTTTACTGAGTAACG
>JBBIHL010000434.1:0-3102 GCA_037447075.1 Candidatus Eiseniibacteriota bacterium
CCCAAGCACTTCGGACCAGGATCGCTGCGAATATCGCGAAACGCGTCGACGAACTTGCGAAGTTGGGCTAGCCGCACCCGCTGCGCCTATCGCGCTCCGCCCGCTCCGAACCACTCCCGCGCCACGCTGGAGATGCGCAGCTCGTCCACGAGACCGTCGTAGGGGAATACGTAGGGCGGGCTGCGGGCGGGCTCCACCCGGAGCTGGCCGGAGAAGTCGGACAGGTAGCCGGGCTCGAAATAGTTGCCGATCATGAGCGGTGCCTGGACCCGGGCAGGCTCGCCCGATGCCGCGTGCTGGGAGTCGAGCCGGCCGTCCAGGAAGAACCGCACCGCCGCACCGTCGTAGGTGACCGCCACGTGGGTCCAGCGACCCAGCTCCACCGTCCCCACCGAGAGGAACGAGTAGAGACCCGACCAGGCCCCCTCCGGGACGAACGCGAACCAGAGGCGGCCGGCCTCCGCCGCCTGCAGGCGAGGGTCGGCGCCGAACAGCGGATGCGGCGGCTGGTTGACTGGCGCGGTCTTCGTTCCGGTGAGGGCGAGGATGAAGGAGCGCTGGTTGCCCGCGTCCTGCAGCCGCGACACCAGCGCCCCGAGCGCCAGGCTCGGATAGGAGCGGGGCTCGAGCCACATCTCGATGGTGAACGGGCTCCGCAGGTCGAGCAGCGGGCTCGCCGGCGCCAGGACGAACGAGTTGGCCGAGCAGGTGAACGAGCGGGCGCGGCCGAAGCGCCCGAACTCCACCCGGGTGTCCAGTCCGGCCACGGCGTCGAGGCGCGCGGGCGTGGCGTCGGCCACGGTCTGGTCGCCCAGCTCGTCGAAGCGCCACAGCGCCGCGGTGGCCGAGTCGGCGGCGGGCGGGGTGGCCCCGGCGGCGCGTCGGGAGGGAGTCGGCAGGTGCGCGCAGCCGGCGAGGAGCGTGAGGGCGGCGAGGAGTTCGGCCAGGGCGCGGCGCGCGGGCAGCCGCGGTCGTCCCTTGGGCACGGGCGGCGCCGGGGCGGGCGACCACCCTGGCCCTCGACCCAGCTGCCTGCTACGGCCCGCCCTCACCGCCCCGTCCTCCGTGCCAGCGCGCGCCGCGCCGCCTCGGCCGAGACCCGGTCGCCCAGGCGCTCGAAGAGCGGGGCCATCTGCTGCAAGGTGGCGGGGTCGTCCACCCAGTCGATCGCCGGCCGCCACATCTCGGCGGCCAGCCGCTCGTCGCCCCGGCCCAGGTAGACCCAGCCCATGCCGACGTGCGCGTCCACGTTCTGCGGGTCCAGCGCGATGGCGCGCGTGTAGGCGGCCTCCGCCTGGGCGAGCCGGCCCTGCACCAGGTAGGCCTCGCCCGCCAGGATCCACCCGTCCTTGTTGCGCGGCTGCAGGCGGGTCGTGGCCAGGAAGTGGGGCAGCGAGCGGTCGGGGCGCCGCCGGGAACGCTCGTAGAGGCCCACCGTGAGGTGGGCGCGCACGTCCGCGGGATTCACCAGCAGCTGGGCGCGGGCCGAGTGCATGTGGACCACGGTGTCGTTGTCGGCCCACGCGGGTTTCTCCCCGAACGCCGGGCCGATGCGATAGACGGCGGCCGGGTTCTTGGCGACGAAGCGCAGCAGCTCGAGGCCCGGCACCACCGCGCTGGTGTCCAGCAGGTACCAGAACTGCGGGCGGGTCTCGGCCTCGGGCCACGAGAAGTAGAGGAACTCGATGCGGTGGCGGTGGCAGTAGTCCGCCAGCTCGCCGAGCGTGGCGAGCGCGGGAAACGCCACCGCCTTCATGCCGGCGTAGTAGGCGACGTGCGGCTTGCGGGCCATCACCCGCGCGCCCGGCGGCGCCGCCTGGCGCAGCGTCTGGCCGGCAGGGATGACCTCCACCGGCAGCTGGGTGAAGAGGTGAGCCTGGCGCGCCGCGCTGTCCCGCACCCCCAGCCACAGCGGCCACAGCGCCACCAGCCACTTGAGGGGAACGGGCACGGCGCGCGCCGCCAGGGCCCCGAACCGGGACGCCACCGCCACCCCGGCGAAGGTCAGGTAGATGGGCGCGAGCGGCAGCGAGTAGCGCTCCGAGTGGAAGGCCGGCACCAAGGTGAGGAAGAGCAGCGCGCCGCAGACCGCCAGGGGGAGCGGCCGCCGCCACGCCCCCCCGGGCAGGGAAAGGAGCAAGCCGGCGCCGCACACGATCGCGGCGGGCCAGCCCAGCAGGTTCTCGAGGTCGGCGCGGAAGTGATCGCCCACGTTCTGGAGCTCCCGGACCAGCACGGCGCCCGGGTCCCGGCGGATCACGTCCCACAGCGAGTGGAACTGCGACTGCAGCCGGGCCTGGTACTCGTCCCAGGTGATGCCGCGCGCGCGGGCGTAGACGTCGTAGGCGATGTTGTGGAAGAGCGCGGCCCCGGGAGCCTGTCCCTGGCGGAACGAGATCAGCAGCCAGGGCGCGGCGAGCGCCGCGAACCCGGCGCCGTAGAGGGCGAGGGCGCGCGCGCGCGCCATGCCGGCCGGCCGCTCGAGCCACAGGTAGGCGACGACGGCCCCGGGCACCAGGTAGATGGCGTTGTAGCGGGTGAGGGCGGCCAGCGCCGAGAGCAACCCGGCCCACAGCGGGGCCCGCGCCCCCCGCATGGCGAACAGCGCGAACAGGGCGGCGGCCTGCAGGAAGGTCGCCAGCGCGTCGGTGGTGGCCGAATAGCCGTAGCGCAGGAAGGCGGGATTGGCGGCCAGGAACAGCGCCGTCCACAGCCCCACCGCGGCGTCGAATCGCCGGCGCAGCAGCGCGAACCACAGGAACAGCGTCCCGCCCGCCGCCGCCACCGAGATCAGCTCGCCCGCGAAGAACAGGTCGCGGACGACCAGCCCCACCAGCGCCAGGATGATCTCGTAGACCGGACCCACGACCGTGTAGCGGCCCGGGTCGAGATGGCCGCGCTGGAGCTGCCGCGCTCCCTCCGCGTAGGCGCCGTAGAAGTCCGTCTCGGTGAAGTAGTCGCCGACCTGGTGGGGCCCGAGGACGATCCCGAGCAGCACGGCAACCGTGGCGGCCGCCGCCAGGTAGAAGGCGGCGGCGCTCCAACCCGGCGCCGCGCTCCCGGGCGGGGCGTTGACTCGCAGCCAGGGCGGGCCGGAGGGCC
>JBBIHL010000435.1:0-3071 GCA_037447075.1 Candidatus Eiseniibacteriota bacterium
GACGACGGCGGCGCCCGGTCCCGCCAGGGTGCCCTGCACGGCGCGGGCGATCGCCGCGAGTGTGGTCCCTCGCGCCGTCGCCCGGCGCCGTGGCATGGCCCGGCGCCGGCTCAGCTGCGCGAGCGCTTGCCGCCCGCGAAGCGGATGGCGCCCTGCGCGGTCAGGAACCCGATCGCCACCGCGACCAGCCCGAACGCGATCTTGGTCACCACCGTGAATCCCCACCACAGCAGCACGCCGGCCGCACCGCCCAGCAGCGCGCCCACCACCGCCATCGGGTAGTTGACGTCCTGGGTGATCGCGGCGACCGCCTGCTGAATCTCCATGCGGAGCGTCTCGTAGCAGCTCGCGCAGAAGGCCTTCTCCCCGGCTTCCACGCGGTCGCCTTCGCTCAGGCGCTTCCCGCAGCGGGCGCAGAGGTCGGCTGCCGGCGTGGCCGGGGCCTGGGACTGGGACTCCGGGGGTAGGGTCACGGCCTGCTCCTTTCCGGGACGTGCGGCCACCGCCCGCCCCTCGTCGCGCGCGCTGGGCGCGCCGCGGCCGATCCGCCGGCCGCCGCGCCCGGCGAGGTATTGCCTCCCCTTACCCCCGCGCCGGCTTCAGGATCAGCCCGCCCAGCGGCGGCAGGGTGAGGTTGAGCGACCAGGGCCGCCCGTGGCAGGGCACCGCCTCGGCGCCCACGCGGCCGGCGTTGCCCACGTTGGTGCCGCCGTAGAGCGCGGCGTCGCTGTTCAGCACCTCCAGGTAGTCGCCGCCCTCGGGCACCCCCACCCGGTAGCCCTGGCGCACCACCGGCGTGAAGTTGAGCACGCACACCAGGAAGTCGCCCGGGTCGAGCGCGCGGCGCACCAGCGACAGCACGCTGCTCTCGTTGTCGTTGCAGTCAATCCACTCGAAGCCGGCGGGCTCGAAGTCCACCTCGTGCAGCGCCCGCTCATTCTTGTGCAGGCGGTTCAGGTCGGCCACCAGCCGCTGCACGCCGCGATGGGTGTCGTGGTCGAGCAGGCCCCAGTCCAGGCTCTCGTCGTGGCTCCACTCGCGCCACTGGCCGAACTCCCCGCCCATGAACTGCAGCTTCTTGCCGGGGTGCGCGTGCATGAAGGTGAACAGCAGCCGCAGGTTGGCGAACTTCTGCCACAGGTCGCCGGGCATCTTGTCGAGCAGCGCGCGCTTGCCGTGCACCACCTCGTCGTGCGAGAGCGGCAGCACGAAGTTCTCGTGGAAGGCGTAGAGCAGCCCGAAGGTGAGCAGGTTGTGGTGGTGGCTGCGGTAGACGGGGTCCTTGCCCATGTAGGTGAGCACGTCGTGCATCCACCCCATGTTCCACTTGAAGCCGAACCCCAGCCCGCCCGCGTAGGTGGGCCGCGACACCTGCGGCCAGGCGGTGGACTCCTCGGCGATGGTCATCACGCCGGGGAACTCCCGGTAGACGAGTTCGTTGAAGCGGCGCAGGAAATCGATCGCCTCCAGGTTCTCCCGCCCGCCGTAGCGGTTGGGCACCCACTCCCCCGGCTGGCGCGAGTAGTCCAGGTAGAGCATCGAGGCCACCGCGTCCACGCGCAAGCCGTCCAGGTGGTAGCGCTCCAGCCAGTAGAAGGCGTTCGCGAGCAGGAAGTTCGCCACCTCGTTGCGGCCGTAGTTGAAGATCAGCGTGTCCCAGTCGGGGTGCAGCCCCTTGCGGGGGTCGGCGTGCTCGTAGAGGGCGGTGCCGTCGAAGCGCGCGAGCCCGTGCGCGTCGTTGGGGAAGTGGGCGGCCACCCAGTCCAGGATGACTCCGATCCCGCGCTGGTGGAGGTGGTCCACGAAGCCCATGAAGTCGTGCGGCGAGCCGAAGCGGCTGGTGGGCGCGTAGTAGCCCGTGACCTGATAGCCCCACGAGCCGTCGAAGGGATGCTCGGCCACGGGCAGCAGCTGGACGTGGGTGTAGCCCATCTCGGCGCAGTAGTCGGCCAGGCGGTGCGCGGCCTCGCGGTAGGTGAGGAAGCGATGGCCCTCCTCGGGCACGCGCATCCACGAGCCCAGGTGCACCTCGTAGATGGAAAGCGGCGAGCGCAGCGGGTCGCGCTGCGCGCGGGCGGCGATCCAGTCCTGGTCGTGCCACGGGTAGCCGTCCAGGCGCGCCACGCGCGAGGCGGTGCGCGGCCGCAGCTCGGCCGCGAACGCGTAGGGATCGGCCTTGAGGATGGGCGGCCCCTTGCGCAGGTGGATCTCGTACTTGTAGAGCGGGCCCTCCTCGAGCCCCGGCACGAACAGCTCCCAGATGCCCGAGCCGCCGCGGCCGCGCATGGGGTGCCGCCGCCCGTCCCACTGGTTGAAGTCGCCCACCACGCTGACGGCGCGGGCGTTGGGCGCCCACAGCGCGAACCCCACGCCCGGCACGCCCTGGTGCTCGCCCGGGTGTGCGCCCAGCCGCTCCCAGCTGCGCTCGTGCCGGCCTTCCGCCAGCAGGTGCAGGTCGTAGTCGGAAAGCAGCGGCGGCAGCGTGTAGGGGTCGTCCTCCATCCAGGTGTGGCCCTCGCGGTTCGCCAGCCTCAAGCGGTAGCGGAAGGGCGCGGCCGCGCGCGGGAACTCCACCTCGAAGAGCCCCTCGGGGTGCGTGCGCGTCATCTCGGCGAGCGGCACCGGCCCGCCGTCGCTGGCCACCCAGGCGCGCTCGGCCTGGGGCAGGAAGGCGCGCACCAGCCAGCCGCCGCCGGGGCGCGGATGCAGCCCCAGCAGCGTGAAGGGGTCGTGCAGCCGGCACTGCAGGAGAGCCTCGATCTGGGAAAGCAACGCGGGGTCCCGCTGGCTCGCGGGCTTGTCCCGCGGCGGCTCGCTCCGTGGCGGAGCGCTGGGGGTTTGCGTCTTGGCCATCTAGAGTAGGTGCAGTTGCGCGCCCGCCCGCGCGGGCTGCGCGTGGAAGCCGCGCGCGCGCAGGTGCTCGCTGAATCCGTCGGGGCCGTGCAGCGTGAAGACCTGGCGGGGCCGAACCGTGTGGACCAGCTGCACCAGCTCGTCAAAGTCCGCATGGTCGCTCAAGGGGAAGGCCGCGTCCACCCCGAACTTTCGGCGGACCCCGGGGTCCATCGCCC
>JBBIHL010000436.1:0-3070 GCA_037447075.1 Candidatus Eiseniibacteriota bacterium
GCCAGGGCAATCCCGTGTACCTGCCGGTCTTCCTGCGCGATCAGTTCAATGGGCGCGACGCCCTGGTCGGCTTCCCCCGGCTGCTGTGCAATCCGGCGGAAAAGGTCACTGCGTCGGGCTACGTGTACCCCGTGGTGGATCCGGAGCAGCACTACGTCTGCTACGAGATTGACCAGCGCCCGGAGGTCTTCTCCGCGGTCATCTCGGACCAGTTCGTCGACGGCTGGCCGGTCGAGCTCGGCCCGGACAAGCTGCTCTGCGTGCCGAGCGAGAAGCACACCCCGACCCCGACCAAGCCGGACACCTGGGGCCGGATCAAGCTTCTGTATCGTTAGTCGCAAGGAAGCACCGTCGGCGGCCACCCTCTCCCGGGGGTGGCCGCGGCTGTCGAGGGGGCGCGTGGGACCGCGACGTGGCGCGGCTTGTGCCGCCGCCCTACCGCCCGATGCGCGGCAGCAGGTGCAGCACCTGCACGTAGCTCAGCGTGAGCCGCCGCGGTCCCGAGTGGTTCCCCACCGGCCAGGCGACATCGGCGCGGAAGAAGCCCCAGGGGTCGGGCAGTCCGGGGCGGTAGAGCAAGGCCGCTCCCACCTCGCTGCGCCAGTCGCGGCGATCGGGCCACGTCCCGCCGCCCAGGTCTTCGCCCGTGAACGGCTGCGTGCCCCACACCGAGCCCACCGCCGCGGTCACGCCGGCCTGCAGGTTCAGGAACGCCGGGTGCGCGAGGCGGGAGAGTTGCAGCAGGTCTGGCGCGAGGATCAGCTCGGCGCGCCCCTGCGCCGTGCGCGTGCCGGCCAGCGAGAACCCGGGCAGGCTGCGCAGCGAATGCGATCCGCCCAGCAGGAATGCCGCCTGGGGCACGGCGTCTTCCCGCACCGCGCCGTACTCGGCCTGAAGGGCCAGCCCCGCCCAGCGCGTGGTCGGCACCACGGCCCCCGCGGCGCCACGCCAGCGGTGGTAGTCGAAGTTGCTGCCCAGGGCGCGCGAGGCGGTCTCGTTCTCGAGCCACAGGCCCAGCGGCCAGGGCCCCAGCTCGACGCCCGCGCCGAATCCGTAGGCGCGCACCCGGCCCGGCCGCGCGGGCAGGTTGAACTGGACCGCCGGCGAGCGGTTGAACAGGTTCCACAGCGAGGTCACCTCGAGCGGGGCTTCCCGCTGGTCGCCGTAGGCGGCATAGGCCGAGGAATGCGGGGCGTCGCGGCGCAGCTGCACCCGAGCGCCCTCGCGGCGCAGGTAGTGCGTGCGGTCGCTCCCGTTCACCAGCGCGCGCAGCCAGTAGAACGGGGCCAGGCGGTGGCCGGGGTCGAGCCGCTCCGTGGCCTTGTCCCAGCCCACATCCAGCGTCCACAGCGCGCGCCGCGTGCCGCGCCGCTCGATGAGATGGAGCCCGCCCAGCCATTCGTCGGGCCCGTTGGCGTAACCCACGCGGCCTTCGAGCCGCCCCGCGCCGAGGGCGTTCCCGGCGCCGGCGCGGGCGCCGAAGTAGCTCCCGTCCACCCGGTTGTAGCGGTAGTCGGGCACCGGCCAGCCCAGGGCGGCGCGGCGTTCGCGAGGCACGGCCTCGGGATGCTCGAGGTAGTAGGCCAGCGTGCTGTCGAGGCCGGCCGTGTCCGGCGGGGCGGAGGAGAGGCCGAAGAAGCGGTCGCTGGAGTCGGCGAGCGAGTCCATGAAGCGCAGCAGGGCGCTGTCGGTAGGGGCGGAGTACGAGTAGGCCGGCTGCGCCGGGGCCGCCCGCGTATACGCAGCGGCCAGGAGCGCCGCCGCCAGCGCGACGGACCACCGCCCGCGCCCCATCAATCTTCCTCGCCGCGCCGGCCCGCCGCGCGCCGCCCGCCGGGCTGCGCGAAGAAGGCGTCGTCGAGTCCGGCGTTGTTGCGGTAGTCGTCGAGCAGCACGGCCATGTCGAACGAGCTGCCCAGCCGCGGGACCGGGATGGTGAACTGCGCGCGCATCAGCATGCGGCCCACCACCCACAGGCCGTCGGCCGCCTGCGTGCGCTCCACCACCAGGCGGTCAACGGACTTGAGCAGGAGCGGCAGCGGCGAGCGGTCGAAGGTGGATTCCTGGCGCAGGATCACGAACTCGTTGGTGTCCACCCACACCTGACCGCGCGGGGCGAAGGGGTGGAGCGGCGAGCGCGGCTCGTAGCCCACCCGGTAGATCACGTGCCCGCCCACGATCTCGCGCCCCAGGATGCGGAAGCGGAACTGGTCGCGCAGCTCGGGCGAGAAGGCGAAGCTCACGATGCGCTCGGCGGTGGACGGGGTGAAGCCCACGTTCACCGCCTCGTCCTTGCTCCTGGCGGAGGACCAGCGGCGCAGCAGGATCTCGCGGACGCGGTCCGGCTTCTTCTTGTAGACGCGCGTGACCACCTCGCTCAATAGCTCCGGCCTGGCGCCGGCCGAGCCCTTGACCAGGCGCACGGTGGCGGTGAAGGCCTGGTCGCGGATCAAGGAGTCGCGCCGCGCCTCGCCGCGCTCGACACGGCGCAGGATCTCCTCCAGCGTCACGCGCGGCGCGGTCACCACCACCTCGGGCAGCACCCCGCTGGCCAGGGCGATGGTGTCCTCGCGGGCGAGGGTGGGGAGGGGGAGTGGCGAGGCGAGTGCGGAGGTGGCAAGACCGATCCCGCACATGATGCCGAGCAGGCGCGCTCGGAGTCGAGGCTGCGGTCTTCGCGGTCGGCGCATGGGCATCGAAGCGGCGGACGCTAGCACGCGCCGCGCCGGAGCGGCAATCCGGCGTGGGGCACTGCGTAGGGGGCGGCGCGCCAAGTCGTGGCCTTCGTGCGTCCGCGGGCCGGCCGGCCAGAGACTCGCCGCGGCGTGGACGCCCGCCGCCACACCTGGCGCGCGACGGCCACACGAGGGGGCGCCGGGGGCGCGTAAGTGGCTGGGATTGCATCGGGGAGGAAGGCTGCCCCCGCGGCACAGCCCGTGCTCCCTGCCCGGCGGTGCCCGGCGCCGAGCCGGCGCCCACCACGGAGGAAACCTGCCATGACGCTCCACCGCCTCACGCTGCTCGCGGCCGCCGCGACTCTCTCGGGTGCGGTTGCCGCCGCGCCCCGCTC
>JBBIHL010000437.1:0-1984 GCA_037447075.1 Candidatus Eiseniibacteriota bacterium
GCGAGCCCGGACCTCCGCCGGCGGCGCCTCCGGCCGCTCCAGGGCGTCGTCCCCCAGGCGGGCGCGGCGCCGCTCCAGCGAGGCGCGCACGAAGTCGGTGAACAGCGGGTGCGGCTCGTGCGGGCGCGACTTGAGCTCGGGGTGGTACTGCACGGCCAGGTACCAGGGGTGGTCGGGCAGCTCGATGATCTCCACCAGCTCCCGGCCCACGCACTTGCCGGACAGCACCAGGCCCCGCGAGACCAGCTGGGCGGCGTAGCGGTTGTTGAACTCGTAGCGGTGGCGGTGCCGCTCCTCGATCTCCTCGCGCCCGTAGATGCGGTGCGCGAGGCTGCCCGGCTTGAGGGCGCAGCGGTAGGCCCCCAGTCGCATGGTCCCACCCTTGTCGGTGACCCCGGCCTGCTCGCTCAGGAGATCGATCACCTTGTGAGGCGACTGTGGGTCGAACTCGCCGGAGTTGGCCTGGAGCAGGCCGCACACGTCCCGCGCGAACTCGATGGTGGCCACCTGCATGCCCAGGCAGATGCCGAAGTAGGGGATGCTGCGCTCCCGGGCGAAGCGGGCCGCCTCGATCTTGCCCTCGATGCCCCGCTCACCGAACCCGCCCGGCACCAGCACGCCGTCGGCGTCGGCCAGCAGGTCCTGCGGCCCCTGCCGCTGCACGTCCTCGCCCTCCACCCACTTGATGTCCACCCGGGCTTGGTTGGCGGCCCCGGCGTGGACGAAGGCCTCGATGATGCTCTTGTAGGCGTCGCGCACGTGGGTGTACTTGCCCACCACCGCGATCTGCACCCGCTTGAGCGGGCGGCGCACCCGCTCCACGAAGGCGCGCCATTGCGCCAGGTCGGGCGCCTCGCTCTCCAGCCCGAGCGCCTCGCACACCAGGTCGTCGAGCCGGCCCTCGTGGAACCGGAGCGGGACCTCGTAGATCGAGCTCACGTCGCTGGCGCTGATCACGGCCTCGCTCGGCACGTTGCAGAACAGCGCGATCTTCTCGCGCAGCTCGCTGGGGAGCGGCTCCTCGGCCCGGCACAGGAGGAAGTCGGGCTGGATGCCGATCTCGCGCAGCTCGCGCACGCTGTGCTGCGTGGGCTTGGTCTTCATCTCGCGCGCCCCGTGGATGAAGGGCACCAGGGTCACGTGGATGAACACGGTGTCCCGGCGGTATTCCAGGCGGAGCTGGCGGCAGGCCTCCAGGAACGGCAGCGACTCGATGTCGCCCACGGTGCCGCCGATCTCCACGATGTGCACGTCGGCGCTGGTGGCGAGCGAGAGGGACAGGATGCGCTTCTTGATCTCGTCGGTGACGTGCGGGATCACCTGCACCGTCCGGCCCAGGTAGTCGCCCCGGCGCTCCTTGGAGAGGATGGCGTCGTAGATCTGGCCGGCCGTCACGTTGTGGCTGCGGGTGACGCTCACGCCGGTGAAGCGCTCGTAGTGCCCCAGGTCCAGGTCGGTCTCGGCGCCGTCGTCGGTGACGTAGACCTCGCCGTGCTGGAAGGGGCTCATGGTGCCGGGATCCACGTTGAGGTAGGGGTCGAGCTTCTGGAGCGTCACGCGCAGCCCGCGGGACTTGAGCAGCAGCCCCAAGGACGCGGCGGCAATTCCCTTGCCGAGCGAGGACACGACCCCGCCTGTGACGACGACGATCTTGGCCATCGCTGCCTCCCTCGCGCGGCCGCCTAGCGCCGGGGGCCGCGCCGCTCCAGCGCCGCCAGCTGCTCGGGCGTATCCACGCCCGCGAACGGCTCCTCTCCCACCACGACCCGGATGCGGACGCCCCGCTCCAGCGCGCGCAGCTGCTCCAGCCGCTCGGCCCGCTCGAGCGCCCCCTGGGGCCACGAGGCGAACTCCAGCAGCAGGTCGCGCCGGAACGCGTAGACGCCGGCGTGACGCAGGGCCGGCCCGCCCCGCGACGCGCCGGCGACGTCCGCTCGGCTAAAGTAGAGCGCGAAACCTTCGGCGTCCACCACCACCTTGACGC
>JBBIHL010000437.1:2048-3069 GCA_037447075.1 Candidatus Eiseniibacteriota bacterium
TCCCGGTGCGCGAGGGTGCCCATGCGCAACGCCGCGTTCGCGCGCATGGCGTCCACCAGCCGCGAGACGGCCGCCGTCTCGAGCTCGGGCTCGTCGCCCTGGATGTCCAGCACGATGCCGGCGCCGGGCCGGCGCCGCGCCACCTCGGCCGCGCGGTCGGTGCCGCTCGCGCACTCGAGCGCCGTCATCTCGACCGCGGCGCCCCAGCCGCGGGCCGCCGAGGCGACGCGCTCGTCGTCGGTGGCGACGACCAGCTCGTCCAGCCCGCGCACCGCCCGGGCGCGCTCCCACACGTGCCGCAGCAGCGGCTTTCCCCACAGCGGCGCCAGCGGCTTGCCGGGAAAACGAGACGCGCCGTACCGGGCGGGGATCACCCCCAGTACGGCGCTCGACGAATCGGTCGCTCCCGTGGGCACGGGACCGCAGGCTACCACAAGGCAGGCGAGGACGGCAGGTCGTCGCGGACGCCTCGCCCGGCCGGGCGCGGCCGGGTATTCTCCCCGCCGCCATGTCGCCTCCGCCCGTCGAGGTCGCCCTGCGCTGCGAGCGCGCCGACGCCGCGGCCTGGGCCGACCTCCTGTCGGCCGCTCCCGCCGAAGCCGCGCGCGCGCTGGGCATCGGAGCACGGCGGATCGGGCCGGCGTTCGCCGGGTCCATCCCGCGCCTGGACATCCTGATGTACAACCGGGTGGTGGGCCTGGGGCTGGAATCCCCCGCCACCGCCGCCCAGCTGGACGAGGCCGTCGGCTTCTTCCGCGAGGCCGGGGCGCCGCGCTGCATGGTGAACGTGAGCCCCGCGGCGGGGCCGCTGGGCCTGGCCCGGTGGCTCGAGGCGCGCGGCTTCTACCTTCACAACCACTGGGTCAAGCTCCATCGTGACATGACGCCGGCGCCCCGGGCCCGGACCGACCTGCGGATCGCCCCGCTGGAGCCGGCGCACGCCGCCGAGTTCGCACGCATCGTGATCGGCGGCATGGGTCACCCGGAGAGCCTCGTTCCCCTGGTCGCCGCGCTGGCCGGC
>JBBIHL010000438.1:0-3065 GCA_037447075.1 Candidatus Eiseniibacteriota bacterium
AGGGCTCGCGGCCGCCGGGCCTGCCTCGCGCTGCCAGGCGAGGCCGGGGGCGCGCTGGCGGCGCGGGGTGGCGCAAGTCGAGACCCCCCGGCTGCAGCCCGGGGTCGCGCCGTCCGATGACCTTGGGACGCAGCATGTGGTCGAGGACTTCGTCGCACTCGTATTCGGTGAGCGGGCGGTCTCGACGATCTCGGCGAGCGCGTGCTGGCCGTCAACGAAGCCGAACCGCTCGCGCACCTCTTCGCCCAGCTCCACGTCGGGGCGGGGAAGGTCGCGAAGGGCCACTTCCGATGCAGGCGACTGCCGCGGCCAGAGCAGGTGGTGGCGTTGCAGTGGCCGCTGGCTTGAGGAGGCGTGGGCTGCGGCCAAGCAGCGTGGGTCCGCGTCCATGACGCCCTTTTGAGGATCGGTCGGCAGGGGTAGAATACCGCCGGCTTTTCGGGAGAAGCGAAGCCTCTCGCCGGCGGCCGGCCTGACTGGGTGAACCGGCAGCGAACCCTGCAATCCTCGCAGGCCATCGGGTCGCACTGCCTTGGCGGTGCGCCGGCACCGCTGCGCGGCGCCGCCGCTTGTAGCGCGCCCCGCAGAACGAGTTCACGACGTAGGCAGGTCGGGCTATCCAGTAGGGCTGGCCTGCCGGATTGTTGTTGGGCGGACGTTACCCACAGAACGTCGCACTAGGTCCGAATCTACTGTCACAGGCGCCCCCTGCCTGTGTCTAAGGAAGTATGCCAGCAATCCCCAATCCGTTTACGGCCGACCCCGCAGCTGAGGAGCACGACCAGAGCCTAGTTCAGCTTGCCAGGGGCGGCACCGTTGTCGGCAACGTTTCCCAATCGTGACCACGCCCGCGGCGAACATCGGTGGATTACGGTCGGATACTCGTCGAATGGTCGACTCTTGGTCGTGTGCCATGGAGACCGGAGCGGTGGTATTCGGGTGATCAGCGCGCGAAGGGCGACCCGGCGCGAGAGGGCTCGACATGAGGAAGGTTAGAGTGGCGCGAGACAAGATGCGACCGGAGTACACGTTTGACTACTCGACTGCAGCGCGGGGCGGTCGCTCGTAGGCGGTTCGGCTCGCGCGGAAGGTCCTGATCGTGCACTGAATCGTGACCGCCCGGGCCGGCCCGAGTCATTCATGAGCCCGGGGCCTGCAAGCGCGATCTGCAGGGCATCCGCCGCGTCGTTCGTCCTTCCTCGACGCGGCTCATTTATGAGCCGGGCCTACCGCTCCGGGGTGAGCTGCAGGGTGTAGCGCTCTCCCGGCCCGCCGCCCCGGTAGACCAGCCGGAAGCCGGGGACGCGCAGGGTGCGGGCCGGCAGCCAGTCCTCGTTCACCAGCTGCTGGAGGCTGGCCGGATAGACGCCGCGGTCGCGGTGGTAGAGCTCGAGCGCGTAGCGCACGTCGCGCACCCGCGAGGACACCACGCCGTCCTGCCGCGAAGGCGGCGGCACGATGTTCTGCCGGAACAGCCGCGCCCCCAGGGTGAGCGCGGCGAACGCGGCGGCAAACGCGGCGGTCACCAGGACCTCGCGCTGCCAGGCGAGGCCGGGCGCGCGCGCGCGCCGCGGCGTGGCGATGGTCGGCTTGGGGGCGTGCACGCCGGGGTCCTGCCGGCCGATCACCTCGAGCCAGTGCTCCCGCAGCATGCGGTCGAGCGCCTCGAAGCACTCGTACTCGGTGAGCGGGGCGGCCTCCACGATCTGGTTGAGCGTGCGCTGGCCGTCGATGATCCCGAACAGCTCGCGCTCCTCGTCGGAGAGCTCCACGTCGGGGTCGGGCAGGTCGCGGATGCCGAGCACCTGGTAGGGATCCTTGAAGGTGCCCATGAAGCGCTTGTGCTCGTCCACCCGGCGCGAGGCCTCGATCAGCGCGCTCTCCACCCCCAGCTTGGCCACCACCACGCCGGGCCAGCGGCGGTTCGAGTCGAAGCGGTAGGTGCCGTTGTCCCAGCGGATCAGCTTGGTGAGCGAATCGAGGATCTGCCGCTCGAGGATGCGTCCCAGCTCCAGGGCGTCCAGGTAGCGGCCCTTGAGCAGCACGTCCTCCAGGTCGCGGTTGGACTCCTTCTGGATGCTCAACACGCCCTGGACCTGCTCGTCGGAGAGCCGGCGGATCTGGCGCAGGAACTCCAGCAGCACGTCGTTGCCCACCACGCCGGGGTTGCGGGTGGAGACCACGGCGCCGTCCTGCATGAAGACCACGGCGCGCTCCACGTTCCACTCCAGCTCCAGGCAGCCGGTCTTCTTCTGGGTCCCCAGCAGCTGGAGGATCTCGGTGACCGAGAAGTCGCGGAGGTTGCCCTGGAGCGACACGGAGCCTCCTTACGCCGCCACGCGCGAGACCTGGCGCACGCGCTGGCTCACCGGACGATCGAGCTCGTGGGCCTGCCGCTCCGCCCGGGTGAGGCAGGACCGGTAGCCCAGGATGGAGATCAGGTAGATGAACGCCCAGCAGGCCAGGCGCACCGGCCCCAGCGGGCCTTCGGCCCCGGCCGGCACGCCGGATTCCAGCGGGAGCGCGGCCTCTGCCCCGAGCAGCGGGCCCAGCAGCAGGGCGCCCGTCCCCAGCAGCAACACCGGCATGACCACCCGGTGGTAGGAGAGCAGGCCCCACCCGGGCACCAGGGCCGCCAGCGCCGTGCGCAGCAGCCGGGACCGGTGCTCGGCCTGGCGGCGCTGCTGGGCGAGCAGCACGCGGGCGAAGTCCTGGTTCTCCGCGCGGGCGGCCACCAGGTCGCAGCGGGGGCAGAGCGCGCGTTCCCGCCGCCGCGCCCCGCAGCGGCGGCAGATGACGCGCTGGCAGTTGGCGCAGCGGCGCGCGGGCAGGTCCTTGTGGAGCCGCAGCCCCAGCACCAGGCTGACGGCCGCCACCAGCAGGATGAGCGCGCTCGCCGCCAGGCCGGAGGTCTCGATCAGGCCGCGCCACGCCAGCGGGAGCACGCCGCCCAGGGCCGGATGCCGCGCGCGCAGCAGCGCCTTCCACAGCACGCCGGGCTCCAGCCACACGTCAATCAGGGGCGAGCGGCCGTTGCTGGTCATGGCGGACTGGTAGGCGCGGAC
>JBBIHL010000439.1:0-3055 GCA_037447075.1 Candidatus Eiseniibacteriota bacterium
GGGCGGCGCCGCGGCAGTATGCCCGGGGCGGCGGCGGGGTTCCAGCCGCCGGGCCTCGCTTGTGCCTTGTGCGCGCCGCCGCTACCTTGGCCGCATGAGCGTTGCCCGGCCCGCCGGCGCTACAATCCCCGGCACCATGACCGGGGTGCGGGTGAGCGAGCTGTTCTTGAGCCTGCAGGGCGAAGGTCCCAGCGCCGGCCGACCCGCCCATTTCCTGCGCCTGCAAGGCTGCGACGTGGGCTGCCACTGGTGCGACACCAGGTACTCGTGGGCGGCCGAGGGCGGACGGACGATGACCTTGGACGAGGTCGCGGCGGCGTTGCGGGCGCTGGGCGAGGCCCCGATGCTGGTGGTGACGGGCGGGGAGCCGCTCCAGCACGAGGGCATCGCGGGGCTGTTGCTCCACGCGGCGGAGCGCTGGACGCGCGTGGAGGTCGAGACCTCGGGCGTCCTGCCGCCGCCGGCCGCCCACCCGCGGCTGTACTACAATGTGTCGCCCAAGCTGCCCTCGGCCACGCCGCGGTGGACCGAGACCTGGCGCCACGCGGCGGCTTACCTGGCCGAGCCCAACGCCACCTTCAAGATCGTGGTGGGCGACCCTCCCGACCCCGACGACGCGCTGCGCCTGATCGCCGAGCACGCCCTGCCCCACGCCCGCGTCATGCTCATGCCCGAAGGGCTCACCGACGAGTCCGTGCGCGCGCACGCGGCCGCGCTGGCGGAGCTGTGCAAGCGGCACGCCTTCGCCCTCTCGCCCCGGCTCCACATCTGGATGTGGGGCGCCCGGCGCGGCGTCTGACGATGGACGAGCAGCTCTTCCGACGCGGCGGCGCGGAACCGTCGGCAAGGGAAGCACCGCGCAAAGGGACCCACGTGGCGACGCCTCGCCGCGCGGTGGTGCTGCTCTCGGGCGGCCTCGACTCGGCCACCGCGCTGGCCTGGGCGCGCGCGCAGGGGTTCACCTGCATCGCCCTCACCGTGGACTACGGCCAGCGCCATCGCATCGAGCTCGACGCCGCGCGCCGCGTGGCGCAGGCCCAGCGCGTGGCGGAGCACGTGGTGGTCGCGGCGGACCTGCGGCCGATCGGGGGCTCGGCGCTGACGAGCGACCTCGCCGTGCCCACCGGGCGCACCCCCACGGAGATGGCGCGCGAGATCCCCGCCACCTACGTGCCCGCGCGCAACACCGTCCTCCTGGCGCTGGCGCTGGGGCTGGCCGAGGCGCGCGGGGCGCGGGACATCGTGGCCGGCATGAACGCCATTGACTACTCGGGCTATCCCGATTGCCGGCCCGAGTACCTGGAGGCCTTCGAGCGGCTGGCGGCGCTGGCCACCAAGGCCGGGGTCGAGGGCGCGGCGTTCAAGATCCACGCGCCGCTGCTGCGGCTCACCAAGGCCGAGATCATCACCCTGGGCGTGTCGCTCGGGGTGGACTATGCCTTGACCCACTCCTGCTACGACCCCACGCCCGAGGGGCTGGCCTGCGGCGGCTGCGACGCCTGCCAGCTCCGCCGGGTCGGGTTCCGCGACGCGGGGGTGCCCGACCCCACGGTCTACGCGACGCTGGAGAAGGGGGCCTAGGGTGAAGGTCGAGCTTTCGCGCGACTACGGCTTCGAGGCCGCGCACCGGCTGCCCCGGGTGGCCGCGGAGCACAAGTGCTACCGCATCCACGGGCACTCCTACCGCATCGAGGTGACGATCGCGGGCGAGGTGGACCCGCAGAGCGGCTGGCTGGTGGACTTCGCCGACATCTCGGCGGTGGTGGAGCCGATGCTGCGCAACGAGCTCGATCACCGCGTGCTCAACGAGGTGCCCGGGCTGGAGAACGCCACCAGCGAGAACCTGGCGGCGTGGCTGTGGAGGCGGCTGAAGCCCGCGCTGCCGGGGCTTTCCGCCGTCACCGTGCACGAGACCTGCACGGCGCGGTGCACCTACCGGGGGGAGTGACGGCCGGGTCGGGCGGCGGACCTAGGCCGCGACCTCCGCACCCCGCAGCACCGGCTCCCCGTTCAGCTCGGCCGTCCAGTGGATCGGGCAGTTCTTCCGCATCATCGCGCTCACCGAGCAGTAGCGCTCCTGCGAGAGCTTGATGGCCCGCTCGATCTCGGCGACGGGAACCTCGTCGCCCTCGAGCCGGTAGGTCAGGGCGATCCTGGTGAACACGCGCGGGTGCTCGGCGGCCACGTCGGCCTGCGCTTCCACCGCCAGGGAGCGGAACGCCACGCGCCGCTTGTTGAGGAGGGAGGCCACGTCCATGCCCGTGCAGCCGCACAGGGCGAGCAGGGCCAGCTCCTTGGGAGAGGTGGCGGCGGCCGGAGGAAGCCCTTGGAGGTTGGAATCCATCGCCACCCAATGATTCGAGTCCGCCTTGCCCACGAACGCCAGCCCGCCTTGATACTTCACCACCGCCTTCATCGCCCGCGCCTCCCTCCGGTTGCCGCCTCGCGCCGCGGCACGCTCACGCCGCGCGCGCCCCGGCGGCGCGCACCACCGCGTCCACGAACATGCGCTCGGGGATCGCGCCCTCGAAGCTCTCGCCGCCCTCGATCACGATCTTGGGCACCCCGCGCACCTGGTAGCGGCGCGCCAGCTCGGGGAACTCCATGGCCTCCACCATCTCGGCGCGCACGCCGCGGGCCGCCATCGCGATCCGGTGGGCGGTATGCACCGCCTGGGGACAATAAGGGCAGGTGGGCGTGACGAAAACCCGGATGCGCAGGGGCGAGCGCAGCGGCTCCAGGCGGTGGCGCAGCTCCGGCGCCAGATCGGACCGGCCGCGCGCCACCATCTTGATGGCCTCGATGAAGGTGGCGAACTCGAACCCGCCCGGGGTCCCCAGGAAGCGGATGCCGTAGTCGCGCTCCCCGCTCACCACCAGCGCCGGCGCGCCGTCCACCCCCAGGGCCTCCGCCCGCTCGCGCTCCTTCTCCAGCTCCAGCACCTCGACCCGCAGGCCCGGGTGGAGCCCGGCCACCTCGCCCACCAGCTCCACCATGTCCGGGCAGGTGTCGCAGCCGTCGCGGCGAGTGAACAGGGTCAGGGTCACGGGGGCGG
>JBBIHL010000440.1:0-1124 GCA_037447075.1 Candidatus Eiseniibacteriota bacterium
ATCCCCTTCCAGCGCAGCACGCCCGTCTTCTACTGGAACAAGGAGCTGTTCAAGACAGGCGGCCTCGACCCCGAAAAGCCGCCCCAGACCTGGGCCGAGCTGCGCGAGATGGCCGGAAAGCTGACCGTGCGCGAGGGCAACGAGGTCAAGCAGTGGGGGGTGACCATCTCCGGGGGCTGGAACGACTGGCTGTTCGAGGCCTTCGTGCGCCAGAACGGGGGATGGCTGATCAACCCGGACGGGACCAAGGCGAACTTCGACTCCAAGCAGGCCGTCGAGGCCCTCGAGTTCTGGGTCGAGCTGATGCACAAGGACAAGGTGGGGCCGCCCCACTCCACCTGGGGCTCGACGCCCCCCGACTTCGTCGCCCAGAAGACGGCGATGCTCTACCACTCCACGGGCATCCTGACCTTCCTCCGCAACTCCGCCAAGTTCGACTTCGGCGTGGCCTTCATGCCGAAGAACAAGACCTACGGGGCCGAGGTGGGGGGCGGCAACCTGGCCATCTCGCGCCAGATCCCCAGGGAGCGGCAGGACGCGGCCTGGAAGTTCATCGAGTGGATGACCTCGGCCGGGAACGCCGCCCAGTGGAGCATGGCGTCGGGCTACGTCGCCACGCGGAAGACGGCTTACGAGGTCCCGGCCATGAAGGAGTTCGTGGCCAAGGACCCGCGGTACCTCGTGGCACGGGAGCAGCTGCAGTACGCCTCGGGCAAGATGATGGCGCCCAACTTCCAGAAGATCCGCGAGATCCTGAAGAAGCAGCTCGACGACGCGGTGGACGGGAAGGTGACGCCCAAGGACGCCATGGCGGCGGTCCAGCGGCAGGTCGAAGCGGTGATCAAGCGGTAGCGGCGGCGGTCCGGTCCTCCCGCGCCGGCCCGTGGCCGCGTATCACGGGCTCCTCGCCCCGCGGAGCGAATGGCGCTCGCTCGCCCCGGGTGCGTCAGCGTTTCGTCAGGCAAACGCGAGCCCGGGGCCGGGGTCGCCGGTCCGCCGGCAGCGTCGCCCAAGCGTCCCGCGCGCTCGGCAGGGTCAAGGCACGCGTCGGGACGGCGCCAGCAGGCGCCATGAGCTCGTGGTGGAGCTTGTCCGGCTCGGGAAGGCGTCCCGCCGGAGGCGGG
>JBBIHL010000440.1:1224-3037 GCA_037447075.1 Candidatus Eiseniibacteriota bacterium
GGGGCGATTCCCTCTGTCGCGTAGCTCGAACTCGAGGACGTACGGGAAGCCCGCGGCCATGAGCTGGCGGCGATAGAGCTCCACGAGACCATCGCGTCGGTGGTCGGGGTCGGTTTCAGCGGCGAGCGCGCGCCAGTCGGAGGCGCCGAAGAGGTCGTCGAGGTGGGCCTGGATCTTTGGGTCGGGGTGCGCCGCCCAGCGGGTGATGGACTCGTACATGAAGGAGATCAATACCTCACACCTCGGGTTCGCCCCCAGCCGGCGCATCAGCGTCATCGGCACCCCCGAGAAGCCGAAGGGATCGATGAACGCGAAGGTCGGCGCGATCAGCTGCGCGGCCTTCTCCAGGCCATCGAGGATGTCTCCGAGGTAGCGGTCAAAGCGCGCACGTGCAACGTGAACGTGCACCCCCTGGGGAAGCAGATGCGCGGCCTTGAACTCGGCGATCTCGGCTTCGAGGCTTGCCACGCGATCCTTCTGTTCCTCGACGAAGTGAAAGCGGATCTCCGCGCCGGGAGGCAGGGACTTCATGTGCGGATGCTCCAGTAGCGCCCGGAGGGCGATCAGCGGTGAGCCTTCCTCACCCCCTGCGTAGCGTCCCGGCCCAGCGAACCCGTCGAGGAAGATGATGCGGCCGTTCCACCTCGCCATGATCGGGAGCCAGGCGTCCAGGTACCAGCGGAGGATCTGGTGCTTCGCGCGAGTGTGGGGGTCGAGCGGCCAGCGGGTGGTCCGTGGAACGGGCACGCCGTCTACAGGAGAGCGGGCTCCCGGAGCACTGCCGGCATCTCGTCCCAGATCCGGTGATCGAGGCGGCGGCCCCCGGCAGTCGGTGTGGGCCCGCCCCACTGTTTGTGAAAGAATGCGACGCCGTGCGCCAGGCAGATGTCGCGCAGCTCGCGGACCCACCTGAGCGCTTCAGGCTTCGGCTCCCAGCCCCTGGTCGTGCGCGTGACCAGGGCGCGCTCCGCCGGCCCACCCGACTCGCCGCCCGTGATGAGCCACGAGATCCCGTCGAGGTCGATCGTGCTCAGCGGGCCGAGCAGGGGCTCCGCGCTGACGAATCTCACGGGCGCGTTCACGTCGCGGAGCCGGTCGATGCGCCAGAGGTACGAGGCCAGCTCGACCGAGACACCCATCCAGATGTGGGCAGGGACTGACACCCCTCCACGTTCGCGAAACCACTGAACCATCCGGTCGGCCCGCTTGGTGAGGACCTGGAAGATGTGGCGATCGGCGCGGACCATCACGTGGAAGACCTGGTCGATGAACTCGAATGGCACCCGCTCGTGAAACAGGTCGCTCATGCTGTTGACGAAGATCCGCCTCGGTGCCCGCCAGCGGAGCGGCAGCTCCAGCCGATCGGGATGGAGCACGATGTCAGTGAACTTCCTCCGGCCCCACCTTTCGGTCACCCGCTCGGCGTAGCAGAACTTGCAGCCCGGGGATACCTTGGTGCAGCCGGTGACCGGGTTCCAGGTCGAGTCGGTCCACTCGATCGCGCTCTGCTCGCCCATGCCGGCGCTCAGGATAGCACTGGTCGGACCGGAACCCGGTCAGTTGAGTCGGCTCCCCCGGGAGCGGGCTAGCGCTGCAATGGGGGGTCACGCCATTCTCACGATCCCGCGGACTTGGCGCACGCCGAGCGGGTAGAATCCCGCCCCGGTCGCCCATGTCAGGTCCTGGCTTTGACAGCACGATATTGAGCCGTCAATATGCACATTGAGTCGAGGTACCGATGAAGAGGCTCTCGCGAAAGCCGCGGCGCGGGCGGCTCAGAGCGTGACGCCTTCCTCGAGCGCGACCCGCACGA
>JBBIHL010000441.1:0-3028 GCA_037447075.1 Candidatus Eiseniibacteriota bacterium
CGTCCACCGACGGCGCCGGCGGCGCCGAGGCGCGCGGGGGCGGCTGCGGGCGCGTGGTCTCCAGGAGCCCCTGCTCCGGCGGTCCGATCAGGACCTCCTGGATGGGGCCGACGGTGAGGTTCTGGGCGACCGTGGGAGGAGGCAGCACGGCGAGCGCGGCCGCCACGGCTGCCACGGCGGCCGCCTGGGAACCCCCGGCGCGGAGCCGAACGCGGGGCGGCGTCACCGGGGGTTCCCGTTCAGCTCGCGCAGGTAGGCCTCGATGAACGCCCGATACTGCGCCGGGTAGCGGTCCGCCTCGGCCTTCAGCAGCGCCGCGCGGGCGCGGTCCGCCGCCCGCAGCAGCTCGGCGGGCAGCGGGGGCGGCGAGGGGCGGGCCACGTCCTCGCCGGGCCGCGACACGCGCTGCGGCTCCAGGTCGCGGCGGTTGATCGAGCGCTGCGCGTCGAGCATGCGCGAGAGGATGCGGGTCTGCTTCTCCTCGAGGGCCGGGCTGGAGGGATCGCGCCGCAGCAGCTCCTCGGCCTCCTTCATCTCGCGCTGGACCTCGTCCAGCCGGCCGAGCAGCTCCTTCTTCTCGGCCTCGCGCTGCTGGATCTCCTCCAGGCCCTGGCGGATGCGCTCCTGCTGGGCCGCCATCCGCTCCAGCTGCTCCTGGTCCCCGGCCGAGAGCCGCATGACTTCGGAGAGCCGCTGGGCGAGCGAGCGCGTCGCCTGGTTGAGCTGGCTCTGCTGCTCCGACAGCGAGCCGAGCGACTGCTGCTGCCCCGACACTCCCATGCCCGGTTGGTTGCACATGCTCTGCTGCGAGTCGCGCAGCTTGAGCACGGCCTGGTTGAGGGACTCGCCGGCGTTGCGCCCCCCCTGCTCGCCCCCCAGCCGGTTGCCGCGGGCGAACTCGCGCTCGCTCTGGTCGAACTGGTTCACCGCGCGCCCCAGCGCGCGCACCAGGTCCTCGCTCAGGAACGGCGTCTGGCGGGCCAGCGAGAACAGCGAGTCCGCCACCCGTGCCGTGCCCTCGCGCAGGTCGCGCTGGCGCTCGGCCAGCCGGCGCGGGTCGGCCGGCGTCCCCAGGGTCTCGTCCGCCTCGCCCGACAGCGCCACCAGGTCCTGGCCCATCTGCCGCACCGCCTGCTGAAGCCGCTGGTCCATCTGCTGCGACATGCGCTGCTGCATGGCGCGCAGCCGCTGCGCCGCGCTCTGCAGGGCCGCGCCCGCCCGCTGACCCGACTGGCGCGCCTGCCGGTCCTGCCCCGCTTCGAGCTGGGCGGCCGCGTCGCGCTGGGCGGGGGCGGCCTGCTGCTCCAGGTCCTGGGTGCTCTGCTCCAGCTCCTGGGCGCTCTGCGGGTCGCCCATCTCCCGGGCCTGCTCCTTCAGGTTCTCCAGGTCGCGCGCCAGATCGTCCGCTTCCTGGGCGTCGCGGCGGTGGGCCTCGGAGAGCGGGCTCTCGCTCTTGGGGGACTCGCCCTCCATCTCCCGGTTGCGCTCCTCCTGGCGGCGCTGCAGCTCCTCGGCGCGGCGCGCCACCGACTGGAGCGCCTCCTCCTGTCGCAGGCGCCGCAGCAGCTCCAGGGTGCGCTCGATGCCCCGCAGCATCTCCTGGTGCTGGTCGCGCATCTCGGTCAGGCTCTGGTCCAGCCCGCGGCGGTCGAGCCGCTGGAGCGCCTCCTGCATCTTGCGGTAGGCGTCGCGGAACTCGGGCGACTGGATCTGGCTCATCAGCTCCGCCAGCTCCCGCATCTTGCGCAGCAGCTGCTCGTCGAACGCCGAGCGCTCCGCCGCCTGCTCCAGGCTCTGCCGCAGGTCGCGGGCCGCGGCCTCCAGCTGCTGGCCCACCTGCTGCTGGCGCTCGGCGGCGTTCTTCACCTCCTCGCGCCGCTCGAAGGACACGCTGGGGGAGGGTTCGTTCTGGCGGGTGAGGCGCTCGAGCGACTTCTGGACCTCGCGCGCCTTCTCGGCCGCGCTCTCCAGCGCCTGCTCGCCGCGCTGCTGGCCCTGCTCGATGCGGTCGTAGAGCTCGGTGAGGCTGGGGAAGCGCAGCAGGAAGGTCTGGCTCGCCGTCACCTGGGGCCCGCCCAGGGCGCAGTTGTCGGCCAGCTCCAGCCGGAAGCTGGCCTCCTCGCCGGGCAGCAGCCCCAGCGGCGAGGCGTCCCAGCTGCCCGTGAAGTGCAGCTCGCGCGGCTGGTCCTCGGGCCGGTGCAGCGGCACCCGCGTCCAGGCCCCGTCCCCCTTGCGGTAGGCGAGCCGCAGCTCGCCCAGGCCCAGGTCGTCGGTGCCCCAGGCCTCCAGCGCCACGCGCTGGCCGGCCGGCAGGTCCATGTCGCCTTCCGGCGTGCGCACCGCCAGCACGGGCGGCGCGTCGGGCAGCGGCGTGACGCGGTAGCGCAGCGCGGCGCGGCCCCGCGGCGCGACGGCGTCCAGCCAGTAGGGGCCTTCCTGCAGCACCGCGACCTCGCCCTGCCAGCGGCGCGGGGTGAGCGCCGACCAGCCCGACTCCCGCCCGCTCGCCGCGCGCAGCCGCAGGCTCTCCAAGTCGCGATCGAAGGTGACGGTGACGCGCGCGCGGGTCCCGCGCAGGGCGGTGAGGTCGCCGTGGATCGAGGCGGCCCGCTGCACGGGCAGGCGCGCGTAGCGGGGCGGGACGTACTCCACCTCGAAGGAGGTGGCGACCGGCTCGCCGGCGAGCAGGATGCGGTAGGTGGGGCTGCGCGCCCGGCCGACCTCCACGTGGTAGCGGTCGTCGCGCGAGAGCCGGGCCAGCTCGAAGCGGTAGAGGCGGCTGCCGTCCGGGCGCTGGCCCTCCGCCACCGCGCGCGGCGCCGCCTCGCTCTGGCGCACCAGCACGGGCGGACGCGCCGAGTTCCACACCCGCGCGCGCACCGTGAGCGAGGCCCCGGGCGAGAGCCGCACGTCGCCGGGCGTCACCACGAGCCGGGTGGCGGGCGCCGCCGCGGCCGGGTCCCACAGCGTCGCCCACGAGCGCCGCGCGGGGAGCGGGGCGGCCAGGAAGAGCAGCGCGGCCGCGAGC
>JBBIHL010000442.1:0-3014 GCA_037447075.1 Candidatus Eiseniibacteriota bacterium
GTCTTCGTTGCGCACCTTCAGACGTTGCTGCAGCTTGATAGCGCAACCCACCGCCTCGACGGCGCTGGCGAATTCCCCAAGGATATTGTCCCCTGGCGAATCGACGACGCGGCCGGCGTGCTCGCGAATGAAAGCAAAGGCGTCCTTCCGCAACGCGGTCAGGGCTCGGACCGTTCCTGCCTCGTTCTCCCCCATGAGCCGGCTATAGCCCTTGACGTCGGCACTGAAGATCGCGGCAAGCCGCCGCGGCAGATTTGGGGGTGGCTCGTCTTCGGCGTCCCCGGCACGCACTTCACTCCCCACGGCGCGCGGCACGAACGCGTGGAGCTCCTTGAAGAACTGCCGGAAGGCTGGCTCGTGCGCAAGAAGGATATGGTTCTCGGTCTCCAGCGGCACCAGGCGGGCGCCAGGAATCAGACTCGCGAGGGTACGGTCCTCCTCGAACGGCGCTCGCCGGTCGCCCCGGGCGTGCAGTACGAGCGTCGGGCAGGTCACACGTGGGGCGGCCTCGCGGACGTTGATCCGAAAGAAGCCCCGCATGATCCGCACGGTGTTTTCCGGTGAAGATGCCGCCCGCTGCAAGTCACTGAGCGAGTTGATCTGCTCAAGTGTGGCGCCCGGTGCGAACTGCATGGCGAACATCTGCCGATAGGAGGCGTCATCGCGACCCCAGCCGCTTTCGACCAGCTTGAGTTGTGCCTCGAGCTCCTCCACCCGTCCCGGCGGAAGTCCGCGCTCCATCCAGCCGCGGGCGTACCCACCCAGAAGGATCAAGTGGCTCACTCGCTCTGGATGGCGCACCGCATACTCGATGCTGATCGCCGCACCCTGGGAATGCCCGAGGAGCGCAAAGTTCTGGAACCCGGCTGCGTCCACGACGGCTTCTAGGTCACGCACCCATGATTCGAATGAGATGTCGACGACATCCGTGTCCGACAGCCCGCAGGCGCGCTGATCCATACGCAGAAGCGTATGGCTCCGCGAGAGAGCCTCGATCCACGGTCTCCAAAGAGGGCTCTGGAATTCGTACTCGAGGTGCGTGAGCCAATGATGGGCCTTGACAAGCGGAGGCCCTTCGCCGGTGATGGCGTAAGCGATGCGCGTTCCGTCGAAGCTTTGGCAGAAACGGATGTCCTGATTCATTTGCTTCCTCTCTACTACGCGGTGACGACGTCAGTTACTCAAACCGTCCGACGCGCGCACACCCTCCTTGCCGCGGTGGTGACCTGTTCGCCAGGCGGCCTTCCCGGACATCATGATCGGAGAGCGGGGCCGGAGTCCCGGCAACGCGCCGCCGAACGGAGCCCGCGGCTGAGCGGCGGGGCGACGGCGGGGGTATCGCCGTCGGCCCGGCCGCTCCAGGCGCGAGTTCGGCCGCCGAAGGCGGCCGACGAGCGCGTCCAGCCGCGGGCTCCGTTCGGGCGGCCGCCTCGGCCGGCCGAACTTGAATTCGGCTCCGAGATAGGCTGGTCAGCATAGTCGGGCAACCACTGCGGGTTGCTGCAGCGTATAGGGCCGGCGCCCAGGCTCGGGCTGGGAGCCTCGACGCCTGGGGGTCCAGCTACTTGCCACATGGTCGGGGGGCTAACGGCGCCAGGGATAGGCTGCAGCACCTGGCAGCCTATCCCGCCGCATAGACCCGGGGAGGCTGCGAGGCGGGTCACGGCCCGAACGTCCGGTTCGCGGGGCTCCGCACGGCGGCCGGGTGGGTCGCGAAGGAGTGGCGCAGGCGGTGGGGGCTGGCCCGCTTGGGGAGGCCGGCGCGTCGCGCGGCCGCCAACAGGGGACGGAGCTTCACGGAGGGCAACGGCGACCTCGGGTGCGCCGACGCCCTGGTACCGCTGGAATCGGCCTGGTAGAAGGGCCATGAACGAGCCCCCTCCCGGATCGGGCGCGCCCACTATAGCGTGCGGGGAGCGGACCGGCAAGCCGCCGGGGCGCATATCCCTTCCGCGGCACCATGCCACCTCCGGGCCCGTGAGGCACCATCCGTCCAGCCCAGCCTGGCGCCAGCGCCATGGTGGCGGCGGCTCCCTGGTGACGCCGGGCACCGAGCAGCCAGCTCCTATTGAGGCGCCGTGATCCGGCCCACAAGATCGCCCCCGGCGGCGCTGCCGGAGCTCGGCTTGAGCACCACCGTCTCGGCCTGGGTCGGCAGGAGCCCGAGCAGCGCCCGAACCGTCAAGCCGTGAGTCACGAGGACGAGCGTGCCCGGTCCGCGCCAGGCGGCTATCAGGTCCTTCAGCTCGCGAAGGCGAACCGGGTCGCGGGGGTCCCTGTCCGGCACGAGGGCCCAGGAGTGCCCCAGGGGCCGACAGCCATCAGGCGGGCCGTCTCGAGGCAGCGGCACCACGGCGACGACAGGATCCGGTCCACGCGGACGCCAGGGTGGCGGAAGGCCTCACCATCACGACATCCTTCCCCGACCCGCGAGCCGCCGGAACCGGGTGCGCTCGCTGGCGCCGACGCCACCCGGCGGCCCCTTCACTCGATGACGTGGTCTGCGCGCAGCAGCACCGACGGCGGGATCACCAGGCCCAGCGCCCGCGCCGTCCTGGCGTTGATGGCCAGCTCGTAGGTGGTGGGCTCCTCCACGGGCAGGTCGCCGGGCTTCGCTCCCTTGAGGATCCGGTCCACGTAGCGCGCCGTGCGGCGGACGATGTCTGCCGCGCCGGGGCTGTAGGACATGAGGCCGCCGGCGCCCACGAAATCCGGGAACGGGTAGACGGCCGGGAGCCGGGCCGCCCGCGCGAACGCCAGGAGCTGGGCCTGCCGCTCGAAGAACAGCGGGTCCGGACCCACGATCATCGCCTGGGGACGCAGCCCCCGCGCGGCCTCGAACGCGCGGGCCAGATCCTCGGGCTCGTCCACGTCCACGATGTCCACGCTGACCTGCAGGAACTCCCGGATCAGCGCCTTCCGTTCACGTCGTTAAAGACTGCGCCCGCAATGCTGCCAAAGCAGGGCGCATTCGACGAGAGGATGGTCGCGGTCGCTGGCGGCACCACTGTAAC
>JBBIHL010000443.1:0-3011 GCA_037447075.1 Candidatus Eiseniibacteriota bacterium
GCCAGTCGCGGGCAATCCAGCGCTCACGCCTGCGCCGAATGATCAGTCAAGGTTAACCTGATGCTCCCGATCGAGGAGATCGAGATAGCTGTTGAAGATGCAATAGTCCGCGCTGTACGCGTCGTAAGTGCCGCCGCCGAGCAGCCAGAAGCTCTCCTGCAGGAAGATGACGCATACCGGCTGGTCGCAGCCCGTCGGGCATGTGGTCAGGTGGGCCTGCCGGAAGGTCATGCGGCACACGTAGGCCTCGACCAAGGCCGGGAGCGACCGCGCCTCGGGGGGCGCTACCGATGCGGTCCACTTGATGCGCGCGCGGTTGCCATCCGGATTGGGGCCGGCGATGCCTCCGTATTGCCCGCCGGACCCTCCCAGGCCCGACCAGAGGTCCAGGCAGGTGCTCCAGCCGCTCGATTCGAACACGTTGCTCAAGAGCAGGTTTCCCGCCCCGCATCCACTCGCCTGGAATTGCCAGAAGTCCGGCATGCCGACGGGGTCGAAGCCCACGACCACGTCTGCGAAGCCCAGGTCGGCGACGATGCCGTCCAGGTCGTTCGTCGTCATCACGGACGCGATGACCGTCGTCGCCGTGGTGCTCGCGCAGTCCAGGAACTTGGTCTTGGGAGGCGAAACCGCGCTGCAGTCGTCGAAGTTGATGAACAGCTGGCCCTGGCCCGCGGCCGGATCGGCGGCCAGCAGGAGCAGGCACAGCACCCATGGCTGCGCCCTCATCGGCACTTCCCCTGGGCGCCGGAGGGACCCCTGCGGCGCCCACCAGAAAGTCTAGGCGCCCCCCGGGCGATGCTCCAAGCCCGACGAGCGTACCCTCCCCCGATCCCACGCGCCGGCCGCCGGTTGGCCGTGCGTCCCCGAGCCGCCGCCCCCGCCGGAAAGCAGCGTTGGCAACCGCGCCGCGCGGGCGTAGCATGGGGCGCGTCGCAGCGATGCAGGCAGGTCGCAGGCGTCGGGACGCGTGTTCCCGCCGCCCCCACCTCCCTCTTGCCACAGAGCCGCCTCGTGACCGATCCGTCCGTGGACCCCCTCCGGACCGGCGATCTCGCCGAGGCGCTCCCGTCCGCCGGGACGGGGGCGCGGGAGCCGCCCGCCGCCACCGCGGCCAGTGCGGAGCAGTATCGCGTCCTGTTCGAGCAGAGCCCGCTCATGTGCTTCGTGGTGAACCCCGAGGGCACGGTCCTGCGGGTGAACGCCCAGGGAGCGGAGGAGCTGGGCTACCGGCCCGACGAGCTGGTCGGGCAATCGGTGCTGCGGGTGTTCCTGGCCGAGGATCACCCCCACGTGCTGCGACACATCGCCAGCTGCCTGGACGACCACGCCGTGCCGCAGAGCTGGGAGCTGCGCAAGATCCGCAAGGACGGTAGCCTGCTCTGGGTGCAGGAGTTCGCCCGGGCCATGAAGGACGCCCACGGCAACCCGGTGGTGCTGATCTCCTGCGAGAACATCACCGAGCGCAAGCGCGCCGAGAACCGCCTGCGCCAGACCGCCGAGCAGCTGCGGGCGCTCTCGATGCACCTTCAGTCCGTGCGCGAGGAAGAGCGCACCCGCATCGCCCGGGAGCTGCACGACGAGCTGGGCCAGATGCTCACCGGGCTCAAGATGGACCTCTCCTGGCTCGGAGGCCGGCTGTCCGAGGGCGGAGCCCTGGAGAGTCCGGAAGCGCTGCTCGAGCGCACGCTGGCGATGACGCAGCTGGTGGACGAGTCCATCGTGGCCATCCGCAGGCTGGTGGCCGAGCTGCGACCGGCCATCCTGGACCAGCTCGGCCTGGTGGACGCGCTGGAGTGGCTCGCCCAGGACTTCCAGCAGCGCAGCGGCATCGAATGCGAGTTCGTCTCGGCGCTGCCGCGGCTGGGCATGGAGCGCAACTGGACCACCGCGGTCTTTCGCATCGTGCAGGAGGCTCTCACCAACGTGGCGCGCCACTCGGGCGCGACCCGCGCCGCCGTCCACCTGGACCAGGACGCGGGCGGCCTGCGGCTGGTCGTGGAGGACAACGGCAAGGGCATCTCCGCCGAAGGCATCTCCAGCCCCACGTCGTTCGGCCTGCAGGGCATGAGGGAGCGCGCCATCCAGCTGGGGGGCGCCATCACCCTCAAGGGGCGGCCGGGCCTCGGCACCACGATCACCGTGCGCATCCCGGGGCCCCCCGGCGATCCGCCCGGCCCCGCGGAGCCTTGAGCCCGCATGCGGGCGCGGCGGCGGCCGGCGCCTTGAACCGGCTCCGAGCGGCCGCTAGAATCGCCTCGTCATTCCCATCCCGTGAAGAGGGTCGTCATGTGCCCCCTCTGCAAGGACAAGCCGTGCGCCGTGGTCGAGAAGCCCGGAGGCCGCGTGGCGTGCGCCTGCGGCCGGCATTCCTGGCCCAGCGCACGCGCCTTCGAGGAGACCTGCCGCCGCCTCTCGCTCACCGTGACCGGAAAGTTCCACGACTGGACCCAGAGCTACTGACCGCGGCGGCCTGAGCGCTCCTGCCGCGGAGCGCCCGGGGCCGCCCTGACGGCCGCGGAGAAGTCGGTTGTCCAACTCGAGCCGAGATCCCTTCGAGAAGTTCCAGCGCGAGGTCGAGCGCCTCTTCCACGACATGTTCTACCGGCGCCACCCGGGCGCGAGCTTCGCCGGCGCCCCGTGGCAGCCGCTGGTGGACGTCATGGCCTCGGACGAGCGCAGCTGCGTGCGCGTCGAGCTGCCGGGCGTGGTGCGCCAGGACTTCAGGGTGAGCCTGCAGGGGAGCATGCTGCGCGTCTGGGGCCGCCGGCGCCCGCCGCGGGACGTCCCGGGCGCCGACTACCATCGCGCCGAGATCTTCTACGGCCCGTTCGAGCGCGAGATCGAGCTGCCCTGGCGCGCCGACCCCGAACGCATTGACGCGCGCTTCCGCGACGGAATCCTGGAGATCCACCTGGTACCGCTGCCAGCGGGCGTCCCCACCGACGTGCGCGTCGAGCGCGAGGTCAACGAATGACCCCCCGCGCCGCCCGCCCGGGGCGCCTGAACCG
>JBBIHL010000444.1:0-2082 GCA_037447075.1 Candidatus Eiseniibacteriota bacterium
ATGATCCCCGCGGGCAAGTGGCGCAGGACGAAGGTCAAGAACACGTAGTTGGTGTCGTTGGTCTCGGCGCCGGCGTCGTTGGCCCTCATCAGCTCCACGGCCTGGGCCCGGACCGCCGCGGAGTGGCGCTGGGCCTGGTCGAGGGCCCGGGCCGCTGCCGCCAGCGCGGCCGCGTCGCCCGAGCGGGCCGCCGTCACCAGTTCCTGGGCGCGCCGGCTCTTCTCCCGGAACGCGGCGCCGTGCTCGGCCTCGAGCGCGTGCCACTCCGGCGCGCGGGGGCCGGATTCCAGCCTGCGCACCTCGTGTGGGTTGAAGAACAGCGGCGGCATCACGAACTGGTAGAACACGAACACCATGGCCCCCAGGAAGAGGATCACGAACTGCATGGGCACCTTGGCCAGCCCGTTGAACAGCAGCCCCAGGCGGCTCTGCGCCACGGTCTGGCCGGTCAGGTAGCGCCCCACCTGCGACTGGTCGGTGCCGAAGTAGGAGAGGGCCAGGAAGCAGCCGCCCACGAGCCCCGACCAGAAGTTGTAGCGGTCCTGGAGGTCGAAGGAGAAGCTCACCGCGTTGAGGCGGCCCAGCTTCCCGGCCACGTGCAGGGCGTCGGTGAGCGAGACCCCGGCGGGCAGCGCGAGCAGGATCGTGACGAAGGCCACCGCCAGCCCGCCCATCATGATGAGGAACTGCTGGAACTGGGTATGGCCCACGGCGCGCGCGCCTCCCGACGCGGTGTAGAGGACCACCAGGACGCCGGTGAGGATGTTGGTCCAGTGGATGTTCCAGCCCAGCAGCACCGAGAGGATGAGCGAGGGGGCGTAGATGGTGAGCCCGCAGGCGAGCCCGCGCTGCACCAGGAAGAGCGCCGCCGCCAGCGTGCGCGTCTTGAGGTCGAAGCGCCGCTCCAGGAACTCGTAGGCGGTGAACACCTTCAGCCGGTGATAGAGCGGGACCGCCGTCACGCACAGGATCACCATGGCCACCGGCAGGCCGAAGTAGAACTGGACGAAGCGCATCCCGTCGGCGTAGGCCTGCCCGGGCGTGGAGAGGAAGGTGATGGCGCTGGCCTGCGTGGCCATGATGGAGAGCGCGATGGTGGGCCAGCGCAGGTCGCGGCCGGCGAGCAGGTAGCCGTCCAGGCCGCGGCTGCCGCGCCCGCGCCAGACCCCGTAGGCGGTGATGAAGGCGAGCGACGCGACCAGCACCGCCCAGTCGAGCGGGCTCATTTGAACCGCTGGGTGAAGGCATGGAAGAGGGCGACCAGGAGCGCGAGGAAGCCGAGCACCAGCGCGTAGAGCCGCGGCCAGGAGCCGAGCAGGGGAGGGGCGTCGTCGGGGCCGGGGACGGGTCGGCCGCCGGGATGCTCCTCCGGCATCACCTGCCCCCGCTCACCAGGTTGGCGAACACCCGGTAGGCTCCCGGCACTCCTGCCGGCAGCTGGCGGAACCAGGCGTACCCCGTGTAGATGAACACGCCCTTGCCGTAGCGCGCGAACAGCAGGCCGCCGGCAAGCGGCTTCTCTCCGGGGTCGTTGCACGCCAGGGGGGTCTCGTAGCGGGTCGAGTCCCAGGGGCTCGCGAAGTAGAGGCCCCGCTCCTGCACCCAGCCCTCGAAGTCGGCGGCGGTGATCCGGTTGGGGCGGTCCAGCAGCGGATGCCCTGCGTCGTTGAACCGCACCGGCGCTTCCTCCGTCGTCACGCGGTCGCGGGAGATCCTGAACGGGTAGGGGCCCAGCCGGTCGTTGAGCGCCTCGTCGTCGGTGTTGTACTGGAGCAGCAGGGTTCCGCCCTTCGCCACGTAGTCGAGCAGCCGGCCCTGCAGGGCGCGCAGGCGGGGACGCGTGTTGTAGGCGCGAACGCCCGTCACCACGGCGTCGTAGCCGGCGAGGTCGGCGCCCTCCAGGTCGTCGTCGGAGAGCAGGGTCACCCGGTAGCCCATCTGACCCAGCGCCTCGGGGATCGGGTCGCCCGAGCCCGCCAGGTAGGCCACCTGGTCGCCGCTGCGCCGGATGTCGGCGCGCACCAGGCGGGCCTCGGCCGGCGGCAGCAGCGTCTGAACGGCGATGTGCGGGTGGTCGATGCG
>JBBIHL010000444.1:2118-3010 GCA_037447075.1 Candidatus Eiseniibacteriota bacterium
CGCGCGGGGGCGCGCGCGGGGCCCGCGGCCGGGTGAACCAGGAACCCCACGGCCGCCTCGGCCTCGCGCTCGGGCAGCGTCACGGCCGCCTGCGGGGGCTCGGCGCGCCAGCCCTCGGGCAGCTCGAGCCGCACCGTCCCGCTCACGGGCTCGCTCCCCGCCTGAACGAGCACGCGCATCCCCTTGGGCTTGAGGTCGGGGAACACGTAGACGTCCTGGTCGAAGCGGGCGCTGACCGGGGGAACCACCTCGAAGGCGCGGTAGCGCTCGCCCGCCACGGGATCGGTCCAGCGATAGACCACCGGGGTCTCGAAGGTGAGCCGCTGGCCCTCCAGGCTCACCGTGAAGCGCGCCAGGAGCGGTGGCGGGTTCTCGGGGCGGCCGATCCAGTCCGGGTCGCTCACCTGGAAGCGGCCCTCGAGCGCCGGGTGGCGCAGCCAGTAGGGCTGGGTGTACTCCAGCTCCGCGGGGAGCTGGACGGTGAAGGTGTCGGCCACGGGCCGGTTGAAGCCGAGCGGGCGGGCCGCGGTGGGGGGTCCGACTCCCGCGGCCGCGACCCGCGCGCCCGAGGCGGGCGCGGGCGTGCCATGGGTCACCTCCACTCCCGTCAGCCGCAGCGTGGCGCTGGAGCGGTTGAGGATCGCGGTCACGACCCGCACGCGCCCGCCGGGCGAGGCGTAGGGCGCCTGCGCGATGGCCTCCACCCACAGGCCCGCGCAGCAGCGGATGGCCGCGAGCATCTCCTCGCGCTTGCGCTGCACCCAGGGGTCCTCGCCCAGCGTGTCCAGCGCGGCCCGGGCGCGCAGCAGCAGCGGGAGGATGGTCTGCGGGCGCTCGGGATCGAAGACCTGCTCGGCCTGGGCCAGCACCCGGTCCACGCCCTCCCCCCCCC
>JBBIHL010000445.1:0-2994 GCA_037447075.1 Candidatus Eiseniibacteriota bacterium
TGATCGCCTCGGGCGCCCGGGCCAGGGTGTGCCCGCCCGCGGGGCCGCGCTTGCCCTGCTGGTCGTGGGCGGGGCTCTGCAGCTCCCCTGGCTCCTGCGCAACCAGCGGCAGCTGGGGGCCCCCATCCTCACCACCAGCTTTGCCTGGCGGACGCTCTGGGTGGGCAACAACCCCTGGGCCCGGGGCGGCTACGTGCTGGCCCCGGAGGTGCTCGCCCGTTACGACTCGCCCGGCAGCGAAGCGGGCCTGCGGCCCGACATGCGCGAGCAGCTGGAGGCTCTGCGCCGCTGGCGAGAGCGCGACCGCTTCCTCACCGAGGCGCAGGGGGAAAGCGCCTTCGCCGACATGGTGTCGCGCTGGCGCCGCCGCGAGCCGGGGCGCTACTGGACGAACGTCGCCCGCAAGCTCGTGGCCTTCGCCAGCCCCTGGCCGGGGCAGGGAGGAGACGTGCTGGCCCGCTACCGCTACGTGCTGGCGGCGAGCTTCGGCCTGCTGCTGCCCTTCGCGGTGGCCGGGTTCTGCTGGGGCTGGGGCAGAGTGCCGGAACGGTGGCTGTTCCTGGCGGTGCTCGCCCAGGCGTTGCTCACGGCCGTGGTCGTGTTCGGCCATCCCCGCTTCCGCTTCGCCGTCGAGATGCTGTTCCTGCCCTTCGCGGGCTACGGGCTGGTGCGCGCGGCGGACTGGCTGGCGGGCCGCCGTGCGGGCGCCCGGGCTGCGCGTGTATAATCGAGTTGGCCGTGGCCCGCGCCGGGCCGCGGCCGCTCCACTTGCGGCGCGGGAGGGACCGGGCTTGGATTCGCTGCGCGACGAGGCGGTACTGGTCACGGGCGGGGCGGGCTTCGTGGGCAGCGCGATCGTCAAGCGCCTGCTGCGCGAAGGCGCCAACGTCACGGTGCTCGACGATCTCTTCACCGGCCGGCGGGAGAACCTCCCGGCGGGCGGCTTCAAGTTCATCCAGGGCTCGGTGTGCGACGCACGCCTGGTGGACGAGGTGGTGGCGCGGAACCCCGTCGTGTTCCATTGCGCCGCGCGCAACATCGTGGTTTCCACCCGCAACCCGCGCGAGGACTTCGAGACCAACATCGGCGGCACCTTGAACGTCCTGCTGGCGGCGCGCGCCAGCGGCGTGAAGCGCCTGGTCTACACGTCCTCCACCTCGGTCTACGGCAACCCCCGCTACCTGCCCATCAACGAGGACGACCACCTCTCGCTGCTCACGCCCTACGCGGTGAGCAAGCTGGCGGGGGAGCACTACTGCATGGCGTTCTACGAGTCCTACGCCTTGCCGGCCTCGGCGGTGCGCTACTCCAACATCTACGGCCCCGGGCAGGACCCGGCCAACCCTTATTGCGGCGTGGTGTCCAAGTTCCTCGAGGCCCTGCTCAACGGCAAGCCGGCCGTCATCCACGGCGACGGCAATCAGACGCGGGATTTCACCTACATTGACGCCGCCGTCGAGGCCACCGTGCGCGCCGCCACCTCCGAGCGCGCGCTGGGCGAGGTGTTCAACGTGGGCACCGGGGTCGAGACGCGCGTCAATCACCTGGCCGAGCTGCTCATGGAGATCACCGGCGTGCGGGTCCCGCCGGTGCATACCGACCGGCGCGACGTGGACAACATCCGCCGGCGGGTGGTGAACATCGAGAAGACGCGCCGCGCCCTGCGCTGGGTGCCGGAGGTCACGCTGGAGGAGGGGCTGCGCCGCACCGTGCACTGGTACCGCACCGAGCGCCTGGGGGCGGCCAGCCGCACGGCGTAGCCTCGATTCACGAACCCCTGGCGCCCCGGTCCCCCATGTCCGCCTCCCCGTGCTCGCCGTCCCGGGTGCTGCGCGAATCGCGGCATCACCAGGCCTTCGTCGCCCACAACCTGGCCACCCGCGAACCGGCCGAAGCCCGCGCCCTGTTCGCCCACGAGAGCCGCTACTACGGCACGTTGATGCCCGAGCTCGAGGGCAGGCGTGTGCTCGACCTGGCATGCGGCTCGGGCGTGCACTCGCTGGCGTGGGCGGAACGGGGAGCGCGGGTGCTGGGTGTGGACTTCGACCATGTCCTGCTGGGACTGGCGCGCCGGCGGCTGGAGGAGGGCGGCCGCCCCGGCGTGCGGTGGTCGTGCGGCGACGCCACGCGCCTGCCCCTCAAGGACGCAAGCTTCGACGTGTGCTACATGAACTCCCTGCTGGAGCATGTGCCCCGGTGGCGCGCCTGCCTCGCCGAGGCCGTCAGGGTGCTCAGGCCGGGAGGCCTGCTGGTGCTCTACACCGCCAACGTGAATTGCCCCCTGCAGGGCGAGGTCCGGATGATCCCCCTGTATCCCTGGCTGCCGGGGTCGGTCAAACGCTGGCTCATGGCCTGGATCATGGAGCATCGAAGGGACCTTGTGAACTATACCGACTTCCCGGCCGTGAATTGGTTCACGTTTCCGCAGCTCAAGCGCGAGCTGGCGTCCTTGGGGGTGGAGGCCCACGATCGGCTCGACCTGATCGCCCGCCAGGGCAGGGGCGGGGCCCTGGGTCGGCTCCTGCGTCTGGCAGGGCGCTTCCCGGTGCTCAAATGGCCCTACCGGATCTACGCGCGCTCCATCGCCCTCTACGGGGTCAAAGGGGGCTGATCCGCCGGGGACGGCGCCAGCGTGCAGCCGGGCACTTCTCCACAATCTCCACATCGGACTATTGACGCTGCGTCAAGGGTTTGCTAACCTGGGGTCTGTCGCCAGCGCTGGACCGATGAGCCAACGCATGGAGGGTTCCGCAGCGCCCCAATGCTAACTGGGTTGTGAAGGAAGTTTCAGCCGACCGGCCCGCCGGAAGGCAACACCTGGCGAAGCTCGCCAGGCAACAGCATCTGAGGCCCTGACACCTTGGTCTATCCCCCGTTGCTCGTGCTCGAAACATCCTGGACCCAGTTGGCGCGGATGAGACGAGTCCTCTAAGCCGAGGGGATTCCTTCACCCTCGGCTTTTTTTCACGGGCGACACAACCGAGAGCGACAGCC
>JBBIHL010000446.1:0-2991 GCA_037447075.1 Candidatus Eiseniibacteriota bacterium
CGGCTGCGCCGCGACTTCAACGCCGCCGCCGGCGGCAAGCGCGTGCTGGCGCTCCTCTCCCCCACCTGAAGCTACTGCGTGCGGGGGGCCTCCGCGCTCCAGCAGGTCCTCGAGCGGGATTCCACGGCGCGCGTCCGCGCCTTCGTCGTCTGGGAACCCATCCTGCTCACCGACCTCGGACCTCCGGGGACCAGCGTCCTCGACGAGATTCGCGACCGGCGCGTGATCCAGTACTGGGACCCGGGCCTGCTGGTTTCCCGCGAGGTGGTGCGCCTGTGGCGTTCGCGGGGCGGGGAGCAAAGCGTCCCGGCCGGCACCAAGGCCTGGGACTGGGTGCTGGTGTTCCCGCCGGGAACACGGTGGGAGGAGATCCTGCCCGCGCCCTCCTACGAGGTCGGTCCGGTGTGGGTCAAGACCCCGCAGCTGCGCAGGGAGATCCTCGGCGCGTCGGAGTGAAGGGGTCAGGCCGGGTCTCCTGCCCTACTCCAGCCCTCCCTTCGCCCGCAGCAGCTCCGCGGCCGCGGGCTGGTTGCGTTCCAGCGCGGCCGCCAGCGGCGTCTTGCCCTCGTCGTTCCTCGCGTTCAGGTCGGCGCCGTGGGAGAGCAGCAGCGTCACCAGCTCCACCTTCCCCTCCGCCGCCGCGCCGTGAAGCGGCGTCCAGCCTTGCTGCTGCCGGGCGTTCACGTCGGCGCCGCGCGCCAGGAGCGCCTTGGCGATCGCGACCTGATTGGTGGCGACGGCCGCGTGCAGGGCGGTGACCTGCATGGGATTGCGCGCCACCATCTTCACGTCCGCCCCGCGCTCGAGCAGGTGCTGCGCCACGTCGGCGCGCCCGAAGAACGCCGCCAGGCCGAGCGGATAGAAGCCGTCCCTCGAGTAGGCGTCGAGCAGGCCGGGGTCGGCGTCGAGCAGCGCGCGCACGCGCTCGAGCCGGCCGGCGGCCGCGGCCTCGAAGATGTCGAGCCGCGGGCCGTGCGCAAGCAGCACGTCGGCCACGTCGCGGCGTCCGTGGTAGAGCGAGGTCAGCAGGACCGAAAGGCCACCTTCGTCCCTGGCGTTCACCAGCTCCGGATCGGAGGCGAGCAGCCGCGTGACCTTGGGAACGTCGCCCGTCCGGGCGGCGGCGAAGAGCTCTTGAGTGGGGGTCATGGCGTCCTCGCGGGTTGGGGGTGGCGGGAAGGCTATCCCCGGGAGCGCTCGACTTCAATGCGAACCCCGCCGGGCGTGGCCAGGGATACGGTAGGATGGCGAGGCCGCGCCCGCGCGCCGCCGCCGGACGGCCCCGAACCGTTGCCGGCTGGGAGGACCGAGAACCCATGGCCAAGAAGCGCACCGGGGAACCCTGGATGCCGGCCGACGAGTACGGCCGATCGCTGCCGCGCTTCACGGCAAATCTGCTGGTGCGCGACGTGGAGCGGTCGGTCGCCTTCTACCGCGGCGTCCTCGGGGCGACGATGCGCTATTCCGACCCCGACTTCGCGGCGCTGCAGCTGCAGGGCGTGGACTTCATGCTGCACGCCGACCACGCCTACGATCACCACCCCTGGTTCCTGGCCCTCGCTCGCGGCGATCCGCGCGGCCTGGGGGCGGAGCTGCGACTGCTCGGCGTGGATCCCGACGCGGTGGTGGAGCGGGCGCGCGCGGCCAGGGCCACGGTGCTCGCGCCCGCTACCGACAAGCCCCACGGCTGGCGCGAGGCGTGGGTCCAGGATCCGGACGGCTACGTGTGGGCGGTGGGGGTGACGACCGCGAAGTAGGTGCGGGCCGCGCGCGGGCAATGGGCGTTCAGGATAGAGCGACCCCACTGGCCTCGCGGGCTTGACGCGTGTATACTTTCATCGTATACAGGCGTCATGGGGCGTGACCTCCTTGGGCAGCTGCTCGAGTGCGAGGGCTTTCAGTGGGACCACGGGAACGCCCCCAAGCTGTGGAAACGGCACAAGGTCATACCGGACGAGGCGGAGCAGGTGTTCCTCAACCGGCCGATCGTGGTGGCTCCGGACATCGCGCATTCTCGGACAGAGTTCCGCTGCTACGCTTTGGGAAGAACCGACGGTGGCCGCGGGCTGTTCGTGGTCTTCACGATCCGCGGCAACCTGATCCGCGTGATCTTGGCAAGGGACATGAGCCGCAGGGAGCGAATGGCGTATGAGCGTGCGGAAGAAACGAGCGGGGAGTCGGATCCCGAGGTTTAGGTCGGAGGAACGGGAACGACGGTTCTGGTCCTCTGCCGATTCGGCCGACTATCTGGACTGGAGCAAGGGGAAGCGCGCGGTGTTTCCGCGGCTCCGGCCGTCAACCCGGACCATCTCCCTTCGCCTCCCCTCGGGTCTGCTGGCGAACCTGAAGCTCCTGGCCAACAAGCGAGACGTGCCGTATCAGTCCCTCTTGAAGATCTTCCTCGCCGAGCGGATCCAGGAGGAGCTGCGCGGATCGCGGAAGGCCGGCTGACAGCCGTCGCCCCACCCCCGGCCTTCGCCGCCCGGGCGAGGCCGGGCCGCTCTTCTCAATACCCGAACTGCAGCCCCACCCGCATCCCCACGCCGTCCACGTCCACCGACTCGCGCACCGGCTGACCCACGTCGAAGCGCTCCACGTCGCGGCGCACCGTGGCCGTGTTGGCGAACACCTCGCCCGTGAGCTGCGTGCGCGGCCCCAGGGGCAGCGCGGCGCCGCCCCACGCCTGCCAGCCCCAGCCCCCGAAGGTGCCCGAATGCTCCTCCCCGGTGGTGAAGTCCTCGCTGTTCAGGAACAGGAGCTCATAGCCGCCGCCCACGCCGAAGTAGGGACGCAGCGGCAGGTTCGCCGGTCCCGAGATCTGAAGGAACGCCATCATGGGCAGCAGGTGGGAGGAGGTGTGCATGGTCTCGACGGACTGGGTGATGACGTGCCCGGTGGGATCCACGGTCTGCGCCACCACCGTCTCCTCGTTGAAGCTCCGGTGCGCCCAGTCGGCCGCCACGCCGACGGAGAGCAGGTCGTGGCTCTGGC
>JBBIHL010000447.1:0-2986 GCA_037447075.1 Candidatus Eiseniibacteriota bacterium
GTACTACAAGTGCCGGGTCTACACGGAGCTGCACGGCTGGACGCGGGAGGACCGGTACCTGGTGCCGGTGCCTTACTTCCACATCTTCGGCTCCATGGGGGCCATCGCCGCCAACTGCCTGGTGGGCTCCACCCAGGTGGTCATGGACGTCTTCGACGCCGCGGAGGCCATGCGGCTCATCCAGGACGAGCGCGTGACCATCTTCTCCGGGGTGCCCACCATGTTCATCACGATCCTGGGCCACCCGGACTTCGGCCGCTACGACCTCCGGTCGCTGCGGACAGGCTCCATCGGGGCGGCGCCCGTGCCCGTGGAGATCATGCGGCGCATCCTGGACCGGGAGCGGGGGCTCGGCATGGACGCGCTGGTGGTCTATGGCCTCACCGAGGCCACCGGCGGCACCCACTGGACGCGGCCCGGCGATTCGCTGGACAGGCGCGTGGCCACGGTGGGGCTGCCCACGCCGGAGATCCGCGACCGGATCGTGGACCCGGCCACGGGCCGGGAGTGCGGCCCCGGGGAGGAGGGGGAGGTCTGCATCCAGGGCCCGACCCTCATGCTGGGCTACTACAACATGCCCGAGGCCACGGCGCGGAAGATCCGGGACGGGTGGCTCCACACCGGCGACATGGGGGTCAAGGACGCGGACGGCTACCTCCGCATCACCGGCCGGCTCACGGACATGATCATCGTGGGGGGCTTCAACACCTACCCCGCCGAGATCGAGAACTTCTACCTCCAGCACCCGCAGGTCCTGGACGTCTCCATCGTGGGCGTGCCCGACCCCGTCATGGGCGAGACCGTCATGGCCTTCGTGATCCCGAAGCCCGGCCAGGCGCTCACCCCCGAGGAGGTCATCGCCTTCGCCCGGGGCCGCATCGCCAACTTCAAGGTGCCCCGCTACGTGGAGATCGTGGACCAGTTCCCGCTCACGGGCTCCGGCAAGGTGCAGAAGTTCAAGCAGCGCGCCTGGGCCGTGGAGAAGTACCGGCTCCAGGGCCCGGCCTGAGGGGACGGCGCGTCGGGCCCGCAGGAGTTTGACTCTCCCTGGCGGGTCGGGCACTCTGTCACGGAGCACTCTGTCACGGAGCAAGGGAGGCACGGAGCACAGAGGAGGCACCCATGGCGACGGCCGCGCACCCGCATATCCGGCTGGATGCACGCGGCGTTGCGTGGATCGATGACGCGAACGTCAAGGTGATCGAGGTCGAGCTTGATCGCCTGGCGTACGGGTGGAGCCCGGAAGAGATCCGATGAACACGGCACGATTGACCAATGCTGAGATCAGAGCCCGAGGGTGGGATGCGCTCGTGAAGAGCCTGGGGCCTTCCGGAGCGCTGCGCTTCGCGATGCAGACCGAGCGGGGCCATGGCGACTATGCCGCTCGACGCCACCGGATGCTCGGCCGGCTCTCGGTGGACCAGTTGCTGGCGAAGATGCGGCCGCGCGCGGGCAGGAGCCGGCGCCGTCCGCGCCGGTCGTGAGGGATCGCCCCACGGCAGCCGGGCCAGGTCGCGCTGCTGGATGGCGCTGACGACATCGGCCGCGGTCATGCCGTTGGGGCGTGACCTCGCCGGGCTCCAGAAGCTGCGCGTCGGCGACTACCGCGTGCTGTACGAGATCCTCCACGACGAGCGAACCATCGTCATGCATTCGGCCGCCCATCGGCGAGACGTGTACAGGAAGCGGTAGCCTGGCCTCTCGCGGTGGGGGACCGGTGCCGGAGCGCTGCGCTTCGCGCGGGGCCCTGCCCGGGGCCCGGGTCAGCGAGCTCGCCGCGTGCCCGGCGATCCTGTCCGTTTCCGCTTGGGACGGGTGGCCCAGCGCCCCCGGGGCTCCCTGACGACGTCAATCCTGAGACGTGCCCCGAGCGCCGCGGCGTAGCGGACCAGGGTCTTGAGCCCGACGTTCCTGCTTCTGCCGGATTCGAGCTTCGCGATGGCAGGCTGAGTCACGCCGATCATCCCGGCCAGCGCAGTCTGCGAGACACCCCGCTGTTCCCGAAGCGCCACCAGGCCGTGCTCGATCTCCATCTCGGTGACGAGCTCCTCGACCCGTCGCCTCAAGCCGGGATCAGCGCGGTACTGCTGCCTGATCCATCCACGCAGCTCGGTCCTCTTCTTCGCGGCGGTTGCCGCCTGCGGCGTCCGCTTCATCGTGATCTCCTGGCCTCCGCCTCGCGCTGGTAGCGGCGGACTCGCACGAGCACGTCCGGGGGTATGCGGTCCTGTTTCTTCACGATGCCGTCGAGCAGCACGATCCGGCGGCCGGGTCGGAACGTGTAGAAGATCCGAACATCTACCCACCGCAACTCGAAGAGGCCATCGCCCAGCGCCTGGACCGCGGCAACCGAAGCTGGTTCCCCCACCGGCCAGCCAGTTCGATGAGCGCAAGCGCCGCGTCCCGGTTCCGGCCGGCGAGACCTTCGAGGAAGGTCCGCAGCGGTCGATCGCCGCTGGCCGTGACATGCCATTCGACCGTCCAGGTCACGGATCGTCGGCCACCACGCCGACTATAACCCAGGGGTTATACAGGCGCAAGGACGTAGAGGCTACCGGCCCAACGGTGTCGGAACGAGAGGACTGAGAGGTCGCGGGGTTACGCGGGCCTTGAGTGACTGAGGAGGTGGACCTCGTCGCCCACCACCTGGCGCTGATGACCACGCGCGTCTTCTTGTGCGGGGGATTGCGCGGCCAGGGCACGCGGATCACCTCGGTCCAGTCGGCCGCGTCGGCGGCAGGACCGACCTCCGGCGCGGGCTCCTGCGGGGCGGGCTGCCGCCCGTTTTCGTGGCCGAGACCCTGCCGGAGCGGGACTTCCAGGAGTGGCTGGATGCCTGCCGGGCGAAGGACATCCTCGAGTTGTTCCGCCTGGGGTGCCGGCAGTCCTTCCAGCGCCCCGTGGAGTTGCTCCTGGGTCGGCGAGCTGGCCCCGTCCCCGGCGATCCTGTCCGTGTCCGCGGGCTAGCCCATGTTTACCTTTTCGC
>JBBIHL010000448.1:0-2970 GCA_037447075.1 Candidatus Eiseniibacteriota bacterium
CGTGCGGGCGCGGCTCGAGGCCACGGCGGGCGGAGACGCCCGCTTCACCTTGGGGGACGACCTGGCGGGCGCCGGAACAGGGAACGCGGTGGGCCTGGGCGTGGGCCCCAGGCTCGACCCCCAGCTCAGCCTGCGGAAGGCGGAAGGGAGCCGCCGCGCCAGCCTGTCGGCCACGCAGGGCCTCTCGTTCCGCTCGGGCGACGGCCGCTGGGCGGGCATCGTCGTCGGTGGAGACGGCTCGTCCCACCTGCGGCTCACCGATGCGCAGCGTCGCGCCTACGAGCTCTCGCCCGCTGGCCGGCTCCTCCTCCCTCGCTGAATCAGGCCGGGGGGGCGCCTCGGCGCCGGGCCGGCCCGCGGCCGCCACGGGCACCGGGCCGAGTCCCCATAAGCCGAATTCTGTCGGGGTCGCCCCCGTGGTGATCATTCGACTGGGACGCGCGTCGCCGCGCGCCTCCTGCGACCGACCCTGGGGTCGTGACGGAGCGGGCCGCTCCTGCCCCTCTATTCGGTCTTGCTCCAGGTGGGGTTTGCCGAGCCGGCCCCGTCGCCGGAGCCGCTGGTGCGCTCTTACCGCACCGTTTCACCCTTGCCCGCGGCGGACCGGCCGGCTCGCGCCGGCGCTCGGTCCGCCCGTTGGCGGTCTGCTCTCTGTTGCACTTTCCGTGGGCTCGCGCCCCCTGGGTGTTACCCAGCACCTCGCCCTGCGGAGTTCGGACTTTCCTCAGACGACCGGCTCGCGCCGGCCCTCCGCGATCACCTGGGTGACTCGGGCACCGGATCGCCCATGGCGTCCAGGACCTCGTTGACCAGCGCGTCCGCGCGATGGTTGCGCTCGCGCGGGACGGCGGAGAACTCCACCTCCTCGAACTGCGCGGCCAGCCGGCGGGCCTCCCGGTGGAGCGGCTTCAAGCCGGCGTGCTTGACGCGGTAGACGCCGAGCATCTGCCGCACCACGAGCTCGGAGTCCATCTGGACCCGCAGCCGGGAGACCTCGAGCCGCCGCGCCGCTTGGAGACCCGCGATCAGCGCGCGGTACTCGGCCACGTTGTTGGTGACGGTCCCCAGGTACTCGGCGCGCTCGTCCCGCACCGTCCCGGCGGGATCGTACAGGACGTAGCCCAACGCCCCCGGGCCCGGGTTGCCGCGGGCACCTCCGTCGCAGCTGAGCCGCCAATGGCCCGCCGCCTTGCGATCCACCACCCCACCCTAGCGCACGGGCCGCGGCCCCACAAGCCGGCCGCGCCGACGCGACACCCCCGTGCGCCAGCGGCCCCTGGCCCCGGCCGGATGTCCAGCTCCCTCCCGACCCCGTCTCACTCCCCCCGCCCCACCGACTCCACCCAGCCCGCCGCCTCGAGCGCCCGCCAGGCGTCGTCGCGGCCACGCTCCATCAGGCGGCGGTGCAGCCGCGGGTCGAAGCCCAGCACGCCCGTTTCCAGGGGCCGTGCGGGACGGACCAGGCACAGCCGCCGGGGCCGCTCCTCCTGCCGCCAGGCGGGCGGCAGGTGAAGCAGCTCCCGCTGGGCGTCGCGCATGTCGCTGAGCTCGAGCAGCCGCTGGCCCACGCTGAACAGGTTGGTGAGCTCGTCGCGCGGCCGCTCGCCGGGAGAGGAGAGCATCACGACCACCGCCGCCTCGGCCCCCGCCGCCATGGCGGCGCGCAGCGGATGGTTGCTGAAGAGCGCTCCGTCCACGTAGCGCTCGCCGCGGAACTCCACGGGCTCGAAGATCAGGGGCAGCGCCGAGCTGGCCACCGCGGCCTCGATCACCTCGTCGGGGTTGTCCAGCATCATCACCCGGTCCTGCGGCTCGCCCATGTCCCGGGTGAAGTCGTAGGGGTCCAGCCGCCAGTTCACGAAGTAGGTGAGCTGTCCGCTGTCCAGCGCGCAGGCGCTCAGGATGAGGCGCTGCCAGCTGTCGCACAGCCGCTCGCGGTCGCCCTCGGCCACCATGCGGTCGAGGATGCGGCGGCGTGCCGCGCCGCTCCACAGTCCCGAGCCCTGGGTGTCGGGAAGCATGCGGCGCAGGCCCTCGTTGAACAGGGAGCCGAGGCGGCCCTGGAAGGCCACCGCCAGCCAGAGCCCGAGGACGAGCAGCGTGAGCAGCGCGTGCGCGCGGAACGGCCACGGCCACCCCAGCACTCCGGCCGCCACCCAGACCGCCGCCAGCCCCAGCGCGCTCCAGCCCAGGGTGCGGGCCAGGGTGCCCCGCTGGCGCACCAACGGCCAGCGCGCCAGCACGCTCTCCGCCCAGCGCGAGCCGCGACCCAGCAGCAGTCCCGCCACGCCGAGCGCGAGCCACAGCCAGGCGTCCAGCACGTTGGGCAGCACGGAAGCCGGGGGCGAGAGCCGCCCCCGCATCCACGAGGAGAGATCGGGCTGGCCGGCCAGGGTGAGCACCAGCTCGGCGAGCGCCAGCACCATGAGGAAGGCCGCGGCGATGCGCAGGCTGAGCGTGGACCAGCGCACGCCGATTCCCGAGGCGTTGAGCCCGCGCCACAGGCGCATGAGCGGCTTGGTGCGGCCGCCCAGCGCCACCCAGCTCACCGCGTTCAGGGCCCCCACCGAGGTTCCGGCCACGATGGCGGCCTCCACGCCCAGGCGCTCGAGCGAGCGGAGCACGCCCACCTGGTAGGCCCCCATCGCGCCCCCGCCCGAAAGGACGACGGCCAGCCGGCGGCCGCGCAGCTCGGGGTGAAGGCGCCAGGCCGTATGGGTGCGCACCATGCTCAAGGCCCCGAAGCCCCGCCGCCGCCGGGCGCGGCGGCGCCAGACCGGGGAGCGCCCGCGCGCCTCAGGGGGCCGCGGGCGGCCAGATCACGATTCGCCCGCAACCGTCGCACGCGACCACGGTCTCCTGCAGGCGGGCCTCCTGCACCCGCTGCGGCGGGAGCTGCCGCATGCAACCCCCGCAGGCGTTGCGCACGACCGGCACCACGAGGCCCTTGTCCGTCTCGGTGGCGATCCC
>JBBIHL010000449.1:0-2951 GCA_037447075.1 Candidatus Eiseniibacteriota bacterium
CGGCGCCCGCCAGCAGCGCGGCCAGGACCAGGGCGCTAGACCCGGGCGTGCAGGCCCTCGAGGATCGCATGGGCCAGGTCGGTGAGCGAGGGGTCGCGGGCCCCCATCACCAGCACCACGTCGCCCGGCTGGGCCGCGTCGAGCACGCGGGCGATCAGCTCCTCCCGGGAGGTGGCCAGCTCCGCCTGCCGGCCGCGGGCGCGCACGCCGTCCACCAGCTCCGACGACGAGACGTTCCGCTCGGCGGTGCCGCCGGCGTAGAAGATCGGGAGCATCCACAGCCGGTCGTGCGCGTGGAGCCCCGCCGCGAAGGCGGCGATCAGGTCGTCCCGCAGGAAGCGCGTGGGCCCGAAGCCGTGCGGCTGGTAGATGGCCAGGATGCGGCGGCCACGCGCCCGGGCGGTGGAGAGCGTGGCGCGCAGCTTGCCCGGGTTGTGGGCGAAGTCGTCAACCACCTCCACGCCGCGCGCCGTGCCCAGCGACTGGAAGCGCCGGCCCACGCCCTGGAAGGCCGCGAGGGGCGGGGCCATCTCCGCCAGCGGCAACTCCAGCGCCCGGCACGCCGCGATGGCCGCCAGGGCGTTGAGCACGTTGTGACTGCCCGGCGCCGGCAGCGAGAACGGCACCCCGTCCACCTCGAAGCGGGAGCCGTCGCGCTCCAGGCGCACCCGAGCGCCGCGCACCTCGGCCCGGCCGGTGAGGCCGAAGATCAGGGCGCCGTCCGCCACCGGCGCCAGCGCCTCGTCCTCCCCCGCCACCAGCCGCTCGCGCGTGTTCGACCGGAAGGCGCGGAACATCTCCAGCACCTCGCGCGGCTCCTTGTGGTCGCGCTCCAAGTTGAGCAGCACGCCCACCGCGGGCCGGTAGCGCACCAGCGTGCCGTCGCTCTCGTCGGCCTCGGCCACGAGCAGGGGAGGGCGCCCCACCCAGGCGTTCCCCCAGTAGCCCTGCTGCTGGAGGACGCGCAGGTCGCCGCCCGTGATCACCGAGGGGTCGCGGCCGCAGCCGCGGAGGATCTCGAAGATCATCGCCACGGTGGTGGACTTGCCGCTGGTGCCGCCCACCGCCACGGTGCGGCGTCCTTCCACCCAGTGGGCCAGCAGCTCCGAGCGGTGCGCCACCGGCAGCTCCAGCTCGCGGGCGCGCCGCACGTCGGGCACGGTCTCCTCCACCGCGGTGGAGGCCACCACCGCGGCGCAGTCCGGCGTCACGCCGCTGCCGTCCTGCGGGTAGAGGCGGATGCCCAGCCGCTCGAGCTGGGCGCGCGCGGCCTCGCGGCCGGGCCGGTCGAAGGAGCGGTCGCTGCCGCTCGCCCGGCCGCCCTGCATCGCCTGGAACTGGGCGAGCGCGCTCATGCCGCTCCCCCCGATGCCGACGTAGTGGAAGCGGCCGCCGGCGAGCGGGTCAGGCCACGACAACCAGGTCCCCCGGTTCCAGGCGCTCGAACAGATCCATCACGTCGCGATTGGCCATGCGGATGCAGCCGTGGGAGACCGGCGTGCCCAGGCGGTCCTCCTGGTTGGTGCCGTGGATGTAGATGCAGCGCTGGAGCGAGTCGCAGCCCGGTCCCTGATTCACGCCCGGCTCCAGCCCCTCCAGGGGGAGCACGCGCGTGAGGATGAGGTCCTCGCCCGACGGCTCCCCGCGCCAGATCCGTCCGGTGGGCTGCCGCTCCTGGAACACGGCGCCCGCGGGACTGCCGGCGCCGATCCGGGCGTGAACGCGGTGCAGCCCGGGCGGCGTGCGATAGGAGCCTTCGGCGCCGCCCACGCCATTGGCCGAGGTGGACACCGGGTAGTCCACCGTGAGCTTGCCGCGCTCCACCAGGTAGAGACGCTGCCGCTCCACCGAGACCAGGACCGCCCGCTGCGGCAGCGACCGGATGCCGGCCCGGGCCAGGGACTCGCGCAGGACGGCGTCTATCGCCGATTCGACCGCCTGCCGTGCCTCGAGCATGCTCCGCCCTCCCGTGGCCGGGGGCATGCTACCACGGGGGAGGCGCTGCGGCAGGGCGGGCGTCGGCGCCGCGCGCTACAATGGGGCGGCAGGCGGCCAATGCGTTTCGCTGGCTCGAACCCCGGACGGCAAGCTGTCGGCGGAGCTCGGCGGCCCCTGCAGGGTAGGGCGAATGAAGCGCGGCGGCCCGGTCTGGAACAAGCTCCTGCTGGTCCTCGCCCTCCTGCCTCTCGCCGCGGACGCATGGGTGCTGCGGTCGGGGCATGGCCTGTCCTTCTGGATCCGGGCGTCCGGCTTCGAGGTTTGCACGACCTTCGTTGCGGCCGGGATCGCCCGCCGTGTCTTCGATCTTCTCGGCGTGGGCCCGATGGTGGGCCGCGATGGTTGAACGGTCGGTGCCGCGACCGGTCCGAACCGGGGCGGTGGCGCTGCGGCCGCCCGCCGCGACGAGCGCGCCCCCGGAGCGCGGTCGGGCTCCCGCCGCGGTGCTCCTCGCCGTCGCCCTCTGCCTGGCGATCCGCGTGGTGGCGGCGTGGTTCCCCTCGAACTGGGTCTGGGGCCTGGACACCTTCCGCTTCTGGCCGGGAATCCTCGCCGCCGCCCTGGCCGCGTTCGGTGCGCTGGGCTTCGTGCCCGCGCTGGCGCGGCCCTGCGAGCGGGCGCTGGAGCGGCTGGGCAGCCTCTGGGAACGCGCCGGCGCGCGCATGGATGTCGTGGTCGCGGCCGGGACCTCGGTCCTGGTCTTCGCCCTGCGCGACCCGGTGCGCTTCGTGGGCGACTCCGACATTCGCGTGGGGGCGCTCGCCCTGGGCCTGCCGCCCGGACGGCTCTTTCCCCAAGCCTACCCCCTCGACATCCTGGTCAACGTCGGCGCGGCGCAGGCGCTCATGCACCTGGGTCTCGACGCCGCGACCGCCCTGCAGGCGAGCGGCGCGCTCACCGCCGGGCTCTTCGCCCTCACCCCGGCTCACGTCCACGAGGTCGTGACCTTCTAC
>JBBIHL010000450.1:0-2938 GCA_037447075.1 Candidatus Eiseniibacteriota bacterium
GGGATCGCCGCCGCCGCGGTCTGCTCGCATGCGACGATCAGCAGGGTCTCGTCGTCGAAGGGGGCGCGGTCGCCCGCCCAGTCGCGCAGCCCCCGCCGCAGCGCGTCCAGCACCGCCTGCCCGCCGCGCGACCCGGCCGCGACCACGCACTCCGCCACGCGGTCCATCCCGAACTGGGCCTCGCCCCGGGAGTCCAGGGCCTCGCTGTAGCCGTCGGTGAACTGGACGGCGACGTCCCCGGGACCGAGCATGATCGTCATCTCGCGCAGCGTGGCCCGGATCGCCCCTCCTCGCACCGCGGCCAGCGGCATGCCGGGGGCGGCGAGCCGTTCCACGGCGCCGGTGGCGCGCCGGTAGACGAGCAGCGGGTTGTGCCCGGCCGAGGCCCAGGTCAACCGCCCGCTGCGGGGGTCGAGCACGCCGTAGAACATCGTGACGAACAGGCCGGGCTGCAGGCTCTCGGCCAGCCGCCCATCGAGGGCGATGAGCATGGCGGCGGGCGAGTCGAACTCGTTGCGCAGCGCCCGCAGCAACGCGGAGAGCATGGACATCACCAGGCAGCCCGCCAGCCCCTTGCCGGCCACGTCGGCCACCGCCACCGCCACGCGGCCGTCCGCCAGGCGGAGCACGTCGTAGTAGTCACCGCCCACCTCGGCGGCGGCGCGCTGGTCGCCCCGGATGACGAAGGCCCCCGCGGTGGCCGGCCCGGCAGGCAGCAGCGAGCGCTGGATGCGGCTCGCCAGCTCCACCTCGTGCGCCAGCCGCGCCCGCTCGAGCATCTCGAGCTGGGCCCGCCGCAGCCCGGCCGCCATGTCGTCAATGGCCTCGGCGAGCAGGCCCAGCTCGGTGCGGTTCCGCAGGGCGATGGGCGACTCCAGGTCCCCGCGCCCGATGCGCTCGATGCCCGCGCGCAGCGCCCTGATGGGCCGCATCAGGTGCGACATGAGGAGGAAGGCGCAGGCCACCCCCGCCGCGACCAGCCCCAGCACCACGATGGCCTGCTGCCGGCGCCAGGCGGCGATCATCCGATCCATGTGGCTGCGACGCAGCCCCACCAGGGCCGCGCCGATGGGCTGGCCCCCGGGGTGGCGCACCGCGGCCCGGGCCACCAGCAGCTCGCGGTTGGCGAGCAGCTCCTCGCCGCTCTCCAGGGCCTGCGCCGCCGGCATGGGCCTCAGCCCGGGCGGCGGCTCGAAACGCAGCCCGATCCGGCGGCCGTCCGGATGGCCCTGGATCACGTTGCGGTGGTCCACCACCACGGCCAGGGCCAGCTCGGGCCTGCCGGCGGTCATCTTCTTGACCAGCGGGTGGAGCGTCAGCTCCGGATAGTCCCCCAGCAGCGCCGAGGAGCTGGTGAGCGCCAAGTTGCGGGCCTCGAGCAGCAGTCGGGCCTCCAGCTGGGCGGCCAGGGCGCGGCGCGCCGAGCGCTCCGAGAGGAGACCAACGGCGAGCGCCGCCGCGGCGGTGAGCGTCACCGCGACGCCCACCGCGATCCAGCGCAGGCTCAGCACCCGGCCGCGCGCGCGCCGAACGGGGCCGCCCAGGACTGCGGGACGCACCCCCTCCGCGGCGGCGGGGCGCGGGGGACGGGGGGCGGGATGCGCGCTCATCGCGGGATGCCCAGGATCTCCCGGCTGCGCGCGAGCTCCTTCTGGGCGCGGTCCAGGTAGCCGCGCGCGCGCTCGTCGGAGGGATCCACCCGCAAGACCTTCTCCCATTCGGCGGCCGCGTCTTCCAGCCTTCCGGCCGCGAACAGCTCGAGGCCGCGGGAGAGGTACTCGCGCTTGAGGTAGGCCGCCGCCTGGCGGTAGTCGGGACGGGCCGACCACACGATCTCCAGGTAGCGCAGGGCGTCGTCCTGGCGCTGCGCCCTGATGGCCGCCAGGCCGCGCTTGCCGCCGTCGTGCTGGCCATCGCGCCTGGACCGCCGGCGCGTGCCCAACGACCGTCACACGGCGGGGCCGATGTGCTCTACATCCCGACGCCGCAGCCTGTCGTCGAGGCAATGCTCGAATTGGCCCACGTGCAGTCGTCGGACGTGGTCTACGACCTCGGGTCCGGCGACGGACGCATCGTCATCACCGCCGCGAGGCAGTACGGCGCCCGCGCCGTCGGCATTGAAGTCGATCGGGCGCTCGTGGCGCAGGCCAGAAGGAACGCTGCGGCCGCAGGCGTGGCGAGTCGCGTGCGCTTCATCGAACAGGACATGTTCGCCACCGATCTGCGCGACGCGACCGTCGTGACCTTGTATCTCCTGCAGAGCCTCAACGAGCGCTTGCGGCCGAAACTTGTTCGCGAACTGAGGCCGGGCGCGCGGATCGTCTCGCATATGTTCAACATGGGCCCCGAGTGGCCGCCCGAGCGCACGCTCGAGCTCAACGGGAGCCGCGTGTTTCTCTGGACGACCCAGGGCCCCTGACCGCGAGCGCCCGTCATGCCGTATCGAGCACTCTTTTCCGGCGGCACCTGGCTGGCGGCGGCGACCGTGATCGTCGCAGCGACCGGTCTCCCCATGCCCACCTTGCAGCAGCCCGCTTTTCGATCGGCCGTGGATCTGATTGCGGTCGATGTGCAGGTGGTCGACGCGACCGGTCGGCCTGTTCCCGGGCTCACCGCCGATCGATTTCAGGTCACCATCAACGGTCGGCCGCGGCCGGTCGTCTCGGCGCAGTTCGTGGGGTACGGAGACGCCATTCGACCGGGCGGCGCGCCGGGACGCTCGGGCGAGGGAGCCGCTCCGCCAGCGCCCCGCGTCTACGTGCTCGGGATCGACGTGGCGAGTTTCAGCGCCGTCGAGTCCAGCGCCATCATCGAGGGCGCTCGAGCGTTCATCGGTCGCCTCCAACGCGAAGACGTGATCGGGATCTATGTATTCCCGGCCGGACCGAGATTCCGACCGTCGACCGATCACACGGCGATCATCCGGCAGCTCCAGACC
>JBBIHL010000451.1:0-2937 GCA_037447075.1 Candidatus Eiseniibacteriota bacterium
AGTCGCGGAAGCTCCAGGAGACGACCGCGTCCTGCGCGAGGGACGCCCGGCCGCTCGCCGCTGTGGCCAGCGTGGCGAGACCCGCGGGGGCCGCGGCCGCGGCCGCGCACAGGGCGACCCGCAACAGGGTTCGGGCGGCGTCGGAACCCGGGGATGGCGCCGCGGCAGAGGTGCGGAACAAGCTAGAGCACTCCTCGAATGGGGTTCGGAAGCCGGCCGCACGGGGATTATCGCAGCTCGGCCGCCCGCTCGCACGCGTCTCACCGCTTTCCCGGCGCCGCGCCAACTTTCCGCCCCGGCCGGCTCCCCCCCTGTGCTATCGTTCGGGCCTCCTCGGCCGCGGACGGCGCGGCCAGACCGCGCGGACCCGATCCACCCAGGAGGGCACCCGTGACGCTCTCGCGACGCGAGTTCTTGAGGAGGCTGGGCCTTACGGCCGGGGCGGCGGCCGTCGTGGACCTCGTTGACGGCCCGTTCTGGTCGGTGCAGCGGCTGGAGGCGGCCCCGCTCGGAGCCGCCGAGCTCAAGGCCCTGGCGGACGTGGCCCTGAACCAGGCCCGCACCCTGGGTTGCAGCTACGCCGACATCCGGATCAACCGCTACCGGAACCGCTCGGTCTCGCTGCGCACCAGCCCGGACCGCTCCGCCGGCATGATGGGGGGCAAGGTCAACCACGTCCCCGGCGTGGTCGAGAGCGAGAGCTTCGGCTTCGGCGTGCGCGTCCTGCATTCGGGGACCTGGGGCTTCGCCGCCAGCCCGAGCGTCAAGCGGGACGAGATCGCCCGCGTGACGGGGCGGGCCGTGGCCATCGCGCGGGCGAACTCCGCCCTGCGGCAGCGGCCGGTGGAGCTGGCGCCGGTCCCCGCCTACCAGGACCGCTACGTCACGCCGCACCGCAAGGACCCCTTCGACATCCCCATCAAGGACCAGCTCGCGTACCTGCAGGCGGTGAACGACGCCGCCAAGCAGGTGGCGGGCGTCATCAACGTGAACTCCAGCATGACGTTCCGCACCGAGGACAAGTACTTCGCCTCCACCGAGGGCTCCTACATCCAGCAGCTCATCCTGCAGACCTCCCCGGGATTCACGGCCACCGCGGTGGACTTCGCCACGCGCAAGAGCAAGTCGCGGAGCTTCCAGCCCATGCCGATGACCGCGGGCTACGAGCACGTGGAGTCGTGCGGCATGCTGGAGAGCGCCGGGCGGGTGGGCGCGGAGGCCGTGGAGCACCTGGCCGCGCCCTCGGTGGAGCCCGGCGTGAAGGACCTGGTGCTGATGCCCTCGCATCTCTCGCTCACCATCCACGAGAGCGTGGGGCACTCGACCGAGCTGGATCGGGCGCTGGGCTACGAGGCCAACTTCGCGGGAACCTCCTTCCTGGCCCCGCCCGAGCAGGTGATGGGCAAGTTCCCGTTCGGCTCCCGGCGGGTCAACATCGTGGGCGACCGCACGCTGCCCCAGGCGATGTCCACGGTGGGCTACGACGACGACGGCGTGAAGGCCACCCGCTGGCACATCGTCAAGGACGGCATGTTCATGGCCTACCAGACCATCCGCGACCAGGCGCACCTGGTGGGCGAGCGGGAGTCGCGCGGCTGCTGCTACGCCGACAGCTTCGACAGCATCCCCTTCCAGCGCATGCCCAACGTGTGGCTGGAGCCCGGGCCCGACGGCGTCACGCTCGATGACCTGGTCGGTCAGGTGGAGGACGGCATCCTGATCGACGGGCGCGGCTCGTACTCGATCGACCAGCAGCGCTACAACTTCCAGTTCGGGGGCGACGCCTTCTGGGAGATCCGGCACGGCAAGAAGGGGCGCATGCTGGCCGACGTGGCCTACCAGAGCAAGACCCAGGACTTCTGGAACGCCTGCGCCGGGATCGCCGACCGGCGCTTCTGGGAGAACGTGGGCTTGAGCAACGACGGCAAGGGGCAGCCCCAGCAGACCAACGCCATGAGCCACGGCTGCGCCCCGGCGCTGTTCCGCCGCATCAACGTCCTGCGGACGGAGTAGACCATGCTGCCCACCGAGAAGGAGTGCCGGAAGCTGGCGGAGCGCGCCCTGGGCTTCGCGCCGGACGACGCGGCCGCCGTCGCGCTGACGTTCGGCCGGAGCTCCAACACGCGCTTCGCCAACAACGAGGTCACCACCTCCGGGGAATCGGAGTCGGTCAACGTGGTGGTGGCGGTCACCCGCGAAGCGAGGACCGGGCGCATCTCGCTCAACGAGACCGCCGACGCGGCGCTGGAGCGCGCGGTGCGGCGGGCGGCGGAGCTGGCCGCCGTGCTCCCCCCCGACCCGGAATACGTCGGACCCCTTCCGCCGCAGCGCTACCTGGCCCCGGCCGCTTTCGACCCGGCCACGCTCGAGGTGGGCGCCGCGGAGCGGCTCCCCGGAGTGCAGGCGGTGGTGGAGCCGGCGGCCCGCGAGGGGATGAACTCGTCGGGTTTCTTCACCACCGGAGCGAGCGTCCAGTGCGTCGCCAATCGGGCGGGCAACTTCGGCTATTTCCGCTCCACCTCGGCGTCGTTCAGCGCCACGGTGCGCACCGCCGACGGCTCGGGCTCGGGCTGGGCCGAGGACACCTCCTACCGGGTAGGCGAGGTGGACGCGCCGGCGCTGGCGAGCCGCGCCCTGCAGAAGGCGCGGGACTCGAAGGAGCCCAGGGCGCTCGCGCCCGGGGACTACACGGTCATCCTGGAGCCCGCGGCGGTGGCGGATCTCATCGGCTTCAACTTCAACATGGCGCTGTCGGCTCGCGCGGCCGAGGAGGGGCGCTCGTTCTTCTCCAGGAAGGGTGGCGGCACGCGGGTGGGGGAGAAGCTGTTCCACGAGTCCGTCACGCTGCGGAGCGACCCCATGGACCCGCGGCGCCCGGCCACGCCGTGGGCGGGGTGCGGGGGCTTCTTCGGTGGCGGGGGAGGCGGTGGAGGCTTC
>JBBIHL010000452.1:0-2922 GCA_037447075.1 Candidatus Eiseniibacteriota bacterium
CGTCTCGCGGGCGGGGCTGGCCGCGCTCCACCGTTCCCTGGCCGACTCCCTGGCCCGCACCGGTCAGATGCGCGAGCGCGCCGTCGGCGTGCCGCCCGGGGACGCCACGGCCCCGCGCTTCGAGCGCGGGGTCTGCCTGGCGCATCGCGTGGACCTGGAACGCGGCTACCTGTCGGCGCGTTGCGCCGAGTCGCTGCGCGAGCTGCGCGGGCTGGGCGCCGACGCCGTCGCGCTCACCCCGTTCGCCTACCTGCCCTCGCTCGCGGCCCCCGAGCTCCATCCCAGCGCCGAGGGCGGTCCCGACGAGGAGACCGACGAGGCGCTGGTGGAGGCGGCGGAGCAGGCGCGCGCCCTGGGGATGCGGGTCCAGCTCAAGCCCCACCTGTGGACCCGGGGCTGGGTGGGGGAGATCCAGCCCGGCGGCGCCGATGGCTGGGCCCGGTTCTTCGCCGGCTACCGGGAGTTCATCCTGCACCACGCCCTGCTCGCCCAGCGCCACGGCATCGAGTCGCTGTGCATCGGGCACGAGCTGAGGACCGCCACGCGGGGCCACGACCGGGAGTGGCGAGCCCTGATCGCCGCGGTGCGCGGCGTCTATCGGGGCCGCCTGACCTATGGCGCCAACTGGGACGAGGTCGAGCAGGTCGGCTTCTGGGACGCGCTCGACGAGATCGGCGTGTCCTTCTACTACCCGCTGGCCGAGCGGCCCACCCGCGATCCCGCCGTGCTGCGCGCCGGGGCGCAGCGGGCACTGGCGGGGCTCGAGGCCCTCTCCCGGCGGGTGGGGAAGCCGGTTCAGCTGGTGGAGGCCGGCTACCCGGCCTTGCCCGACGCGCCGGTGCGCCCCTGGGAGGAGGTGCCGGGGCGGGCCGATCCGGAGATGCAGCGGCTCTGCTACCAGGCGCTGGTGCAGGCCCTGGAGGGGCGGCGCTTCGTGTGCGGCGTCTACTGGTGGAAGTGGTTCAGCGATCCCGAGGCGGGCGGACCCGGCGACGCCTCCTTCTCCCCCCAGCGCAAGCCGGCCCGGGCCACGATGGAGTACGCCTTCCGGAAGTGGCGCGACCGCACGGTGCGCGTGCCGGGGTAGGGGCGGCGCCGCGCCGGGCCTGCCACGGACCGCCGACCTATCCCTGCGCGGCGAATCGGAGGCCCGCGGTTCTCGCGCGTCCCCATCCCTCCGCGGCCCGCTCGGTCGCGCCTCCTGCGCGACCTCGCTGAGGCGCCGGCCCGCTCCGCCGTCCCTGGCTCTCGCGGGCCTCCGACTCGCCGCAGACCGATGTCGGCGCTGCGGCCGCCGGCGGCCCGCTCCGCACGCCGCCCCCGCGATGACTGACGCGCCCCCGCTGGTTCGCCCCCGCGGAGAAGTCCCATGCGCTCACCTTCCCCGCGCGCGCGGCGTGGGCGCGTCCGCGCGGTGCCGCCGGCAGCGCTCCTGCTCGCGCTCTCCGCCCCCGCCGCGGCGCAGTGCCCCTACACCCTTCCCCCCGCGCTGCTCAACGAGGTGCTCTACGACGCGGCGGGCGACGACACCGGCCGGGAGTTCGTGGAGCTGCTGAACCCCGGCCCCCTGGCCGTGCCGCTCGCCGGGCTGCGCCTCGAGGCGGGCGACGGCTCCGGCCCGGGTCGCTGGACGCTCCGCTGGCAGGGCGCTCCCGGCGACAGCATCCCGGCTGGCGGCCGCTTCGTGGTCGGCGGCGGGCAGGTGACGCCTCCGCCCGACCGCCTGGCCGACCTCAACCTGCAGAATGGGCCCGACGCCGTGCGGCTGGTGTGGCCCGATGGACGGGTGGAGACGCTGGGCTGGGGGGCGCTGGAGTTCTCCGAGTACTACTGCGCCGCGCCCGCGGCCGACGTGGCTTCGGGCAGCGCGCTCGCCCGCCGGCCCGACGGTGCCATGCGCGGCAGCAACGCCGCCGACTTCGCCGCCGCGCCGCCCACGCCGGGAGAGCTCAACCAGCGCGCGCGCCAGGTGGGATGGGTGGCCGGTGCGCAGTCGGCCACCCCCGAATCGCCCGCCCCGGCCGCGACGTTCCAGCTGCGCGCGGCGCTGGTCAACATCGGCACCGAGCCCCTCCAGGCCGGCGAGGTCGGCGTGCTGGTGTGGGTGCGGGAGGGCAGCGGGGACACCCTGACGCTCCACCGCGGCGCGGTGGACCGGGCCCTGGCGAGCGGGGACACGCTGCGCCTGGAGGTCCCGCTGGTCTACCCGCGGCCCGCGAAGCTCACCCTGCTTCTGCTGCTGGCGCTGGCCGGGGAGACCGCGTCGCGAGCGGCGCGGGACTCCCTGGCGCTGCGGGTGGGCGAGGGGCCGCTCGCGCTGAGCGAGATCAGCTTCCAGCCCGCGGCCGGCGAGCCCGAGTGGGTCGAGGTGCGGGCGCGCGAGCCGGTGAACCTGGACGCCTGGCGGCTGGCCGACGCCCACGACGCGCCCGGAACCGCGAGCGGTCCAGGCGCCCTGCTCGCGCCCGACAGCCTGGCGCTCCTCACCCAGGACCGCGCCGCGCTCCTGGCGCGCCGCCCCGGGCTGGATCCCTCCCGCATCTGGCAGGTCTCGCCCTGGCCGGCGCTCAACAACACAGACGGCGAGGGCGGCGTGGCGGACCGCGTCACGCTGCGCGAGCCCGACGGCACCTTCAGCGACGCCACGTCCTACTCCGCGGCCGGCGTCCCCGCGGGGGCCACGCTGGAGCGCGGCGAGGACGGCCTGTGGCGCGCCCTGGACGGAGGCTCCCCCCTGCGGCCGCCGCGACCGCTCCCGCCGGTGCGGGGCCGCTGGGAGGTGGTCCCGCCGCGCTGGCGGCCCGCCAGCGGGGAGCCGCTCCAGCTGCGCTACGCGCTCCCCTGGGGGGCCGCCCGTGCCGCGGTGGAGCTCTACGACCTCGCCGGCCGCAGTGCGCACGACGACGCCCGCGACCGCACGAT
>JBBIHL010000453.1:0-2912 GCA_037447075.1 Candidatus Eiseniibacteriota bacterium
ACGACACCTGGTGCTACCTGCCGCTGGTGGCCACGCTGACGTTCAATGCCGAGCCGACGCAGTACGCGGTCGCCGCGGTGCTGCGCCCGGGCAACAGTCCCGCCAAGCACGGCGCGATCCCGCTCCTGGAGCGCCTGCTGGCCCGCCTGCGGGTGGCCTTCCCGCGGGCGCGCCTCCGGATCCGGCTGGACGGCGGCTTTGCCAGCCCCGAGGTGTTCGAGTTCTTGGAGGCCGAGGGGGTCGAGTACCTGGTGGCGATGGCCAGCAATGTGCGCCTCGTCAAGCGCAGCCGCCGGCTGATGGGGCGCGCCCGGGTGCTGTCCAAGGCCAGCGGCCAGACCGAACACCTCTATGGCGAGACGCGGTACGCGGCCCGGAAGTGGAAACACAAGCGCCGGGTCATCATCAAGGCCGAGGTGGTGCGGCATCCCGGGCGCACGCCCAAGAACAACCCCCGCTTTGTGGTCACCAATCTCCCCGACGCGCCGGAGGCGGTCTACCAGCTCTACTGTGGGCGGGGCGACATGGAGAATCGGCTCAAGGAGCTGCATCAGGGGCTGGCGCTGGACCGGACCAGTTGCCATCGGTTCCTGGCCAATCAGTTCCGCGTCCTGCTGACCCTCGCCGCGTACATCCTGTTTCAGACCCTGCAGGCCCAGGCGCAGGGCACGGCGTGTGCCGACGCGCAGGTCAGCACACTGCGCGAGCGGCTGGTGAAACTCGCCGTGTGGGTCGAGCGGTCGGTGCGGGGTCGTGGCCCGATTGCTGTGGAAAAGGAAATGGCGCATTCTTCCGGTCTGTTGGGAGTTGGCTAACCCACAGCCGGCCGCCGGCCAAGGCGGCCACCGGAGGAACGCGCCATGGGAGAGCATACCAAGAACGGGGCACGGCCGCATGACGGCCGGCCGGGCTCGCTCGGCGAGTTGATCCACGACACGATCCGCCGGGCGATCGAGGTCGCGACGCACGCCGAGCTGGCGGCGGCCCTCGGGGCCGCCCGCTATGCCCGGTGCGATGGCCGCTGCGGCTACCGCAATGGCTCCCGATCGCGGACCCTGACGGGGCCGACCGGACCGTTGGCGCTGCGGGTGCCCCGCGGGACCCTGTTCACCGCCACCGGGACGCGGGAATGGGCCTCGACGTTGCTGCCCCGCTACCAGCGGCGGCTCCGCGAGGTCAACGAGGCCGTGGTCGCGACCTACCTGGCCGGCGGCAACACCCGGCGGCTCCGCGGGGCGCTGGCGCCGCTGCTGAAGGCCGCGCCCCTCTCCAAGAGCGCCGTCTCGCGGGTGGTCGGGACCCTCAAGGCCGACCTGGAAGCCTGGCGCACCCGGTCGCTGGCAGGCCTCGATGTCCTGGGGCTGTATCTCGACGCCCTGGTCCTGCGGGTCCGGAGCGCCGGCCAGGTCGTCGGCGTCCCGGTCCTCGGCGTGGTCGCCGTCCTCACCGACGGCCAGAAGCAGCTCCTCGCCCTGGAGCTCTGCCCGGGCGGCGAGACCTTCGACGCCTGGAAGGGCGGCCTCGACGACCTGGTGGCCCGGGGCCTCCCGGCGCCGGTGTGGTGCGTGATCGACGGGCACCCGGGCTTGCGGAAGGCCGTGGGCCTGGTCTGGCCCCGGGCCCTGGTCCAGCGCTGCTGCGTGCACAAGCTCCGGAACCTCGAGCGCAAGGCCCCGAAACACGCCCTCGCGGAGATCCGGGCGGACTTCCACCGCATCGTCTACGCCGAGAGTGCCGCCGCGGCCCGCGCAGCCTATGCCGCCTTCGAGCGGAAGTGGACGCCACAGTGCCCCGGCGTGGTGCGCAGCCTCCATGAGGGGGGCGAGGAGCTGCTCACCTTCTTCCAGTTCCCGAAGCGGCAATGGAAGACGGTACGGACGACGAACGTCATCGAGCGTCTGAACGAGGAGTTCCGGCGGCGCGTGAAGACCCAAGGCGCGCTGCCCACCGAGGACGCCGCGCTCGTCCTGCTCTTCGGCCTCGTCGTCAGCGGCCAGATCCGGCTGCGCCGGCTGGATGGCTGGCGTCAGATCCCGGCCGTGCTGCGCGCGCGCCGCGAGGCGGCCGCATGACGCATCGCGCATTTGGCCCAGGAGGGCGTGGGACGGGCCGACCCTTATCTGGGTATCCCCCAGAATCGGCTCTTTCTCGCGATCTGGACCCGCGCTATGCTGCGACATCACCCGCGCACCGGAAGGCGCGCCCCAGCATTTTCCACATCAAGCGGGACACCACCTCGTCTTCGGACAGGAGCCGCTCCGGCTGACTGCCCTGAGGAAGAAGGGGCCCTCCCTGGGTGGCAGGGGTCGTACGGGGAGCTATACTCCGGTCCGGGGGTAGGTGATCTGCGAGCCAGAGGTCGCACGGGCATCCGTCTCCGGGGTCGAGCCGAGGACACCTCCACGGAACAGACCCGCATCTACGGCAGGTGGCGCATCACGGAGACGGATCTGTGGGATCGGGACGCGATCGATCTCGTCGGGCCTGCTTCATCGAGTTCAAGGGCGACGAAGGTCAGTTCCGATTGATCGCGGTCGACGGATGGATGGACTGCCGGCACGCGCTGCGGAACGGCCGGCCCTCCGTCGACTTCACCTGGGAGGGTCACGACGAGGGAGACCCGGTGAGTGGTCGAGGCTAGGTGACTCTCCGGCAGGATGGCTCCCTGAGCGGGCACATCTACCTTCACCACGGCGACGACTCGGGTTTCAAGGCCGTGCCCTTCGACGACGACAAGCAGCGCACCTCGAGATCGCGCCCGAAGACCAGGCGACGCCGCTGATGGCGAACGCTCCTTCGTGCGCATGAGGAGGCACATGGGCGCCTGACCGAGACAGGGCGCGCCCCAGCCCCCTTCGCCTCGCGAGCAGGGCAAAGGCCTGGGAAGAGGTAGAGCACGATCGACGCTGAAG
>JBBIHL010000454.1:0-2910 GCA_037447075.1 Candidatus Eiseniibacteriota bacterium
CCTCCACCACCCCTGCGCCGCCTCGCCCAGCGCTGCGGCGGCCGCGCGTTGCACGTTGCACGGCTCCCGGCCGGATGCGGGCGGGCGAGGCCGTTCGCTCGCGGCTGCGCAGTGGCCTCCGGATGGTCTAGAATCTGCATCCTGGCCAGGGCCGACAACCTCACGCCGTGAGCCCCCAAGGAGCCTTCATCATGCCCGTACCTACGCGTCTCGGCCGCCTCGGAGCACCCGCCCTCACGCTGCTCGCGCTGGCGGCCCTCGCGCCCAGCGTTCCCGCCCCCACCCGCGCGCAGCCCCAACCGGAAGGGCCGATCGTCGCGGGCGACCTCCCCTCCACGCGCCAGCGCAAGATCGAGCTGCTCTGCCAGGGCGCGCGCAAGCGCTTCTACCGGGCGCAGCAGGCCGAGCGCTCGAAGAAGGCCGCGGCTACTCGGCCCGGCCTCGCCAAGCCCGGCCGGCGGGTGCGGCCGGCGCCTCCGGTCCAGCCGCCGGGCGCCTCCCGCCCGGCCGCGCCGTTCGAGGTCCAGTCCACCCAGGTGGCCCCCACCAACGTGAGGGTCAACAACAAGACCGGCGACGCGGCCAGCGCCGCCCAGTCGGAGCAGTGGCTGGCGCTGTGGGGCAACCTGGGCCTGTGCGCCTGGAACGACGGCCAGGGCTTCGTGAGCGGCGGATCGCGCCAGGGCGTGGGCGTCACCACCGACGGCGGCGCCACCTGGACCGACCTGGGCAGCCCCCCGGCCCCGCCGAGCGCCATCTGGAGCAGCGATCCCGTGGTGGGCCTGAACGAGAAGACGGGAGAGTTCTACTACTGCGGCCTCTTCGACCAGCCCTCGCTCTCGCGCAACGGGGTGGGCGTGGTGCGGGGCACCTTCAGCGGCACCACCTTCGTCTGGGACACGCCCCGCGTGGTGCGCTCGGTGTCCGACGCCACCGACGCCATTGACAAGTGCTGGATGGTGGCCGACTCGTCGAGCGGCAACCTCTACGTGAGCTACACCCACTTCGCCGTCGTGGGGATCACCGTCACCGACTCCATCGTCATCCAGCGCTCCACCAACAACGGCCTGAACTGGGGGCCGATGATCACCTTGAGCACGCCTTCCTCCGTGGCGCTCTACCAGGGTTCGCGCATCGCGGTGGGGCCCGCCGGCGAGGTCTACGTGGCGTGGTACGAGATCGGACCCTCCACCTTCGACTTCCAGCGCATCCGCAAGTCCACCGACCAGGGCGTGTCCTTCGGCGCGCAGGGCACGGTGTGCCAGTTCTACGACAACTACGGGACCGGCGCCCCCGGCTTCAACCGCGACCGCGGCGTGGAGTTCCCCTCGGTCACGGTGGACCGCAGCCTGGGAGCGAACCGCGGGCGCGTCCACGTGGCGTGGAACGAGTCGCTCAACTGGTACAACGACCCGCTCGGCGGGCTGGGGACGCAGAACGAGGTGGAGAGCAACAACACCGCGGCCACCGCCAACCTGTTCACGCCCGGCCGCTTCTTGAGCGGCAACCTCTCGCCCAACACCGATCAGGACTGGTGGAGGTTCGCGGCCACCGCGGGGGTCAGCTACATCCTGGTCTTCCCCTTCAACAACGTCCCGGCCAACATGCACTACAGCATGGAGGTGATCTGCACCGACGGCGTCACCAAGCTGGCGCTGAGCGGGGACATCACCCCTTCCTCGCAGGGCGGGACCGGCGGCGGCCAGGGCAACATCGTGTTCACGGCCCCCACCACCGCCACCTACTACCTCCGCCTGGCGGGCATCCCGCCCGACCCCGCGGGCAGCTACCTGATCGCCACCGGCACCAACAGCGTGCCGGGCCCGGTGGGCGAGCGCGGGCGCGACCAGCGCGACGTGTTCGTGGCCACCTCCACCGACGGCGGCGCCACTTGGCTGACGCCGGTGCGGATGAACGACGACGCGGCGCTCTACGACAACTGGCTGCCCGAGGTGGCGGTGAACCGCGAGGGCTACCCCTACTCGATGTGGTTCGACTTCCGCAACGACGCCGCCTGCGGCGGCAGCTCGGACATCTACGCCTCCCGCTCCACCGACGGTGGGGCGACCTGGGCCGCCAACCAGCGCGTGACCACCGCCAGCACCGCGTGGACCACGACGCTCTCCAACATCGCGCCCAACCAGGGCGACTACAACGGCCTCTACGGCGGCGACGTGGTGGGCTACGCGTGGGGGGACGGCCGCCTGGGCGACGTGGACGTGTTCAGCGCCGTGCTCAACACCAGCTTCGACGCTGCCTGCCCCGCCAACCCGAGCGCCGACGCCGGGACCAGCGTGGACCTGCCCTTCAACGTGACGAACAACAACGTGATGTTCGCCCACACGCTCGACTACACGCTCACCAGCGAGCGCAACTGGCCGGGGCTGCCCCTCAACGGCAGCTTCAGTTTCGCCACCGGCCTCCACCAGCTGCTGCTCAACGTGTCCGTGCCCGACACGGCGGCCGGCGGCACCAACCGCCTGTGCTTCATGGTGAGCCAGCCCAACAACGCGGTGGCCCGAGCCTGCTGCACGGACCTCACCATCACCAACTCCCCGGTGGGCGTGACCCCGGGCCCGGCCGCGTTCTCGCTCTCGCCGGCCCGACCCAACCCGGTGACGGCGGGCGGCGGCACCGTGATCCGCTACGGCCTGCCGCGCGCGGGCCGGGCGAGCCTGCGCGTCTACGGCACGCGCGGCGAGCGGGTGCGGACGCTGCTCGACGGCCCGCAGCCGGCCGACAGCGCCTCCGCCACCTGGGACCTGCGCGACGACGCCGGGCGCGAGGTGCCCTCGGGCATCTACTACGTCCGGCTCGAGTTCGAGGGCCGCAGCCTGCAGCGGCGGCTGGTGGTGATCCGGTAGGCGGGGCCTCCCCGACCCGCGGAGCGCCGCCCCGCCGCCGCGGCCG
>JBBIHL010000455.1:0-2904 GCA_037447075.1 Candidatus Eiseniibacteriota bacterium
GCGGGCGCGGAGCCTGCTGGCGCGCGGCGAGCCCGAGCGCTGCGGCGCGCTGGGCGACCGCCTGCTGGAGGGGCTGCTGGCCCGCGTGCGCGATGCCCGGCTCAACGGGCACCGCAGCCGGCGCCTGCGCTCCACCGTGAACCTCTGCTTCTCGGGCGTGGACGGCGAGGCGGTGCTGCACGAGCTGGACGCCCGCGGGATCACGGTCTCCACCGGCTCGGCGTGCAGCGCGGGGCAGCAGGGCCCCTCCCACGTGCTCGTCGCCATGGGGCTGCGGCCCGAGGACGCGCACGCCAGCGTGCGCTTCTCGCTGGGAGAGGACAACGTGGACGACGACGTGGAGCGGGCGTTGCAGGTGACGCCCGCGGTGGTGGAACAGTGGCGCGCGCTGGCTCGCCAGCCGGGCGCGGCCTGACGGATCGCCGGAGGAGGGCGACGTGAGCAACACGGAGCAATACCGCATCAAGGTGGGCCTCGCCGAGATGCTCAAGGGCGGGGTCATCATGGACGTCATGACCGCCGACCACGCGCGCATCGCGGAGGAGTCGGGCGCCGCGGCCGTGATGGCGCTGGAGCGCATCCCGGCCCGCATCCGCCGGGAGGGCGGCGTGGCGCGGATGTCGGACCCCAAGCTCATCAAGGAGATCGAGGCCGCGGTCTCGATCCCCGTGATGGCCAAGTGCCGGATCGGGCACACGGCCGAGGCCCAGATCCTCGAGGCGATCGGCGTGGACTTCATTGACGAGAGCGAGGTGCTCACGCCCGCCGACGAGGAGAATCACATTGACAAGCACCCCTTCAAGGTGCCCTTCGTGTGCGGCTGCCGCGACCTGCCGGAGGCGCTGCGGCGCATCGGGGAGGGGGCCGCCCTGATCCGCACCAAGGGCGAGGCCGGCACCGGCAACGTGGTGGAGGCGGTGCGCCACATGCGGGCGGTGATGCGGCACATCCGCCTGCTCTCCACGCTTCCCGACGACGAGCTCATGGCCGAGTCCAAGCGCATGGCCGCCCCCTACGAGATCGTCAAGCAGGTGGCGCGCACCGGCAAGCTGCCGGTCCCCAACTTCGCGGCCGGGGGCGTGGCCACGCCGGCCGACGCCGCGCTCATGATGCAGCTGGGGGCCGAGTCCGTCTTCGTGGGCTCCGGCATCTTCGAGGTGGGCCTCGACCTCAAGCCGGAGGAGCAGCGGCGCGAGCAGCTGCGCATGGCCCAGGCCATCGTCCAGGCGGTGACCAACTACAACCGCCCGGACGTGCTGGCGCGCATCAGCGAAGGCCTGCCCAAGGCGATGCGCGGCCTCTCGCTCGAGGGCATCCCCGAGGAGCAGCTCCTGGCCAGGAGGGGCTGGTAGCGTGGAGCGCCTGGCGCGGGCGGCGCGCGTCGGGGTGCTGGCCCTGCAGGGCGACTTCGCGCGCCACCAGGCGTCGCTGGAGGCCTGCGGCGCGGACGCCGTGCGGGTGGCCTGGCCGCGCGACCTGGACGGGCTGGACGCGCTGGTGCTGCCCGGCGGGGAGTCCACCACCATGCTGCGCCTGATCGGCGCCAACGGGCTCCGCGAGCCGCTCGAGCGCTGGATCGGGGGGCGTCCCACGCTGGGAACCTGCGCGGGGCTCATCCTGCTGGGCCGGGGCGCCCGGGGGCTTCCCGCCCCGACCTTCGAGGTCCTCGACGTGGAGGTGGAGCGCAACGCCTACGGGCGGCAGATCGACTCGTTCTCCACCGCGGTCCCGGTTCCCGCGCTGGAGGGAGGCCCTTTCCAGGCGGTGTTCATCCGCGCGCCGCGCATCCGCCGCGTGGGCCCCGGCGTCGAGGTGCTGGCGCGCATCGGCCCGGAGGCCGTCGCGGTGCGCCGGGGAAACCTCCTGGGGCTCTGCTTCCATCCCGAGCTCACCCCCGACCTACGCCTGCACCGCTTCTTCCTGGAGGTCGTGGCGGGCCTGGTGCTGCCCGGGTCGGCGGTGGCGGCGCCCGGGACCGGAGAGGGGCCGTGACCCCCGAGGCGCGCCGGGCGTTCCAGGACGTGGTCCGGCGCCACCGCCGCTTCCTGCTCACCACCCACGTGAACCCCGACGGGGACGCCATCGGCAGCGAGGTGGCGCTGGCGCTCTACCTGCGCGCCCAGGGGAAGCAGGTGCACGTGCTCAACGATTCCGTGGTCCCGCCCAACTTCGCCTTCCTCACCCGCTCGGTCCCCATGGAGACCTACGAGGCCGAGCTCGCGGAGCGGCGCTTCTCCGAGGCGGAGGCCCTGGTGGTGCTCGACACCGGCAACCGCCAGCGCATTGGGCGGCTGGCCCACCACCTCGACCGCCACGTGCTGCACGTGGTGGTGATCGACCACCACGTCTCGCACAACGGGTTCGGCCAGCTCAACCTGGTGGAGCCCGAGGCTTCGGCCACCGGCGAGATCCTGTTCGAGCTGCTGCGCGGCGAGCCCGGCGCGCTCACCCCGGAGATCGCCGAGGCGCTCTACGTGGCCCTGATGACCGACACCGGGTCCTTCCGCTACTCCAACACCGACGCCCCGGCCCATCGCATGGCGGCCGAGCTGCTCCACCTGGGCGTGGACCCGCAGCGCATCCACGCCCAGGTGTTCTCCCACGCGTCGGCCGGCCGCCTGCGCTTCTTCGGCGAGGTGCTGGCCTCGATGACGCTGCTCGCCGAAGGCCGCCTGGTGGTGCTCGAGGCCTCGCCCGAGCAGTTCCAGCGGCATGGGCTGGTGGGGGCGGACACCGAGGGCCTGGTGGACATGCCGCGCAGCATCGCCGGGGTGGAAGGGGTCGTGCTCTTCTCCGAGGTGGAGCCGGGCAAGGTCAAGGTCAGCATGCGCTCCAACGGGCGCCTGGTGGTGGACGGCCTGGCCTCCCAGCTGGGCGGCGGCGGGCACGCCCACGCCGCGGGGG
>JBBIHL010000456.1:0-2903 GCA_037447075.1 Candidatus Eiseniibacteriota bacterium
GTCGCGGGCCAGCGCGTCGGCCACGGCGGCGCACACCGTGGTGACCGCGTCGGCCCGCCGCAGCTCGCGCCGCTTCAGGGCGCGCTGGGCGCCCGAGTGCGAGCGCCCGACGATGTGCTCGGTCACCACCTGATGGGGAACCCCGGCCCAGGCGGCCAGCTCGGAGAGGTAGCGGTCGGCCGCCGGCCACACGTGGTGGAGGTGAAGGATGGCCGGGCGCGCGCGGCGCAGCGCGCGGAGCGTGCGCCACATGCCGGCCCAGTCCCAGCGCGAGTCCACCTCCGGCACGCGCTCCACCGCAATCTCCGCGTCGCGCAGCGCCTGCTCCAGCTCGTCCACCCCGGGGGCGGGCGAGAGCCACACCTGCACCGCGTAGCGCTCGGGCGGAAGCCGGGTGGCGAGCTCCCAGACCACCCGCTCGGTGCCGCCCACCGTGCGGCCGCTCTCGGCCAGCAGGAGCCTCACGCGCGGGGCGGGCATAGCCTCTCGTAGGCCTCGAGCAGCCGGGTGGTGCTGTACTCCCAGGCCATCTGCTCCAGGAAGCGCCGGCGGTTGTAGCGCCCCATCCGCTCCCGGCGCTCGGGGTCGGCCAGCAGGCGCTCGACGCAGTCGGCCAGGTCCTCCACCTGGTTGGGGTGGGCGTAGAGGGCCCCCTCGCCGGCCGAGATGCGGGTCTCGCGCAGGTCGAACGCCACGATCGGGCGGCCGCACGCCATGTACTCGAGCACCTTGTTCATGGTCGAGACGTCGTTGAGCGGGTTCTTGGGGTCCGGGCTCACGCACACGTCGGCGGTGGCGAGCAGGGCCTCGACCTCGGCGTCGGGGATGCGCCCGGTGAAATGGACGACGTCCTCGAGCCCCAGCTCGCGGGTGAGCGCCACCAGGTCGTCGTAGGAGTCCCCCGCGCCCACCAGGGTGAAGCTCACGTCCCGCCGCCCTCGGGTCCGCACCAGGTGGTGGGCGGCGCGCACCAGGTAGTCCACCCCGTCCTGGGGCGCCATCACGCCCAGGTAGGCCACCAGGTAGGGCCGCCCGCGCTTCAAGGCCGGGTCCACCGCGCAGATGGTGGCGAAGCGCTCGCGGCTGGGGGCGCTGCGCACCACCAGGCAACGTTCGGCCGGCACCCGCCCCCGCTCCAGCGCCACCTGGCGGTAGGACTCGTTGGGGGCGATCACCAGATGGGCCGTGCGATAGGTGCATTGCTCGAGCAGGCGGAGCGCGCGGTAGGCGGCGCTCCCGCGCCGGTCCTCGCCGAAGCGCGCCAGGTAGACCTCGGGGCAGAGATCGTGCTGGTCGAAGAGGAAGCGCTTGCCCAGGAGACGGTAGAGGAGCCCCAGCAGCCAGAAGGTGTCGGGGGGGTTGCAGGCGTGGATGACGTCGAAGCCGTGGCGGCGCAGCACGCGCAGCGAGAGCCACGCGGTGCGCAGCCAGCAGTAGGCGAACTCCCAGGCGTAGGAGAGGAAGCCGCGCGCGGTCGGCGGGGGCGGGTAGCGGTAGATGTGGATGCCGTCGCGCCGCTCGTAGCGCTGCGTGTAGCTCTCGGCGGTGGGGCAGATCACCGCCACCTGGTAGCCCGCCCGGTGGAGCACCCCGCACTCGAGCCACACCCGCCGGTCGAACGGAACCGTGAGGTTCTCGACCAGGATCAGGACCTTACCACGCCAACCCAACGTACTCCCCGCGGGTCACCGAGGCCGGGTCCACCGCGCGCACCAGGTCCACCAGGATCTGGCCCGGCCTCACGCGCGGCCCGATCGCGCGGTACTCCTCGGCGCCGTTCGCCACCACCAGCACCTCGCACGCGTCCAGCAGCGCGTCCAGGTCCGCGCGCAGCAGCGTGGGCAGGTAGGGCACCTCGTCCTCGACGAAACGGCGATTGGCCCCAAGCAGGCGGTCGAGGTCCACGCAGGGATCGTGCAGCAGCAGGGTGTGCCCCTTGCCCACCAGCGTTCCCACCACGCGCAAGATGGGGCTCTCGCGCAGGTCGTCGGTCTGGGCCTTGAAGGAGAGTCCCAGGACGCCGATGCGTCGCTTGCGCAGCCGCTCGATGAGCTGGATCGCCTGCTGGACGTGCCGCTCGTTGCTGGGCAGCACCGCCTCCAGCACCGGCAGCTCGAGCTGGCGCTCGCGCGCCCGGTGGCGCAGGGCGCGCAGGTCCTTGGGCAGGCAGGAGCCCCCGAAGGCGAAGCCGGGGCGGAGGTAGGCCGGCCCCACGTTGAGCTTGGTGTCGCGCACGAACAGGGACATCACCTCGTGCGCGTCCACCCCCTCGCGCTTGCACAGCGTGGCGATCTCGTTGGCGAAGGCGACCTTGAGCGCGTGGAAGGAGTTGCTCACGTACTTGAGCATCTCGGCGCTGCGGATGGAAGTGAGCACCACCTCGCCCCGCACGCCGTCGTAGACGGCGCGCAGCGGCCGGGCCGCGCCCTCGTCGGCGACGCCGATCACGGTGAGCGGCGCGCCGAAGAAGTCGCGCACGGCGCTGCCCTCGCGCAGGAACTCGGGGTTGTAGGCGACGCCGAAGTCCTCCCCGGCCCGCAGCCGCGACGTCTGCTCCAGGACCGGCACCAGCTCCCCCTCCACGCTGCCCGGCAGCATGGTGCTGCGAATCACCACCACCGCGTAGGCGCCGCTCCCGGGCAGGGCCCGGCCCACCTCGGCGGTGGCGCGCTTGACGTGCTCCAGGTTCAGGCTGCCGTCCTCGCGGCTCGGCGTGCCGACGCACACCAGCACCAGCTCCACCCCGCGCACCGCCTCGTCCATGCACGAGGTGGCGGAGAGCAGGCCGCGCTCGCGGGCCCGCCCCAGCAGCCCCTCCAGCTCGGCCTCGACGATGGGGCTGCGGCCGCGCTGGATGGAGTCCACCTTGAAGGGGTTGGTGTCCACGCCCACCACCTCGTGCC
>JBBIHL010000457.1:0-2901 GCA_037447075.1 Candidatus Eiseniibacteriota bacterium
GGCGCCGGCCCCTGGGGACGGTGAGCGCGGCCAGCACCACCACGAAGACCGCCGCGGCGGACAGGGCGACGATCGCCCAGGGCGCCAGCGACCGCTTTCCCCGCCCCGGCGCATCCACGGTCGTGATGTTGAAAAGGGAGGGCGCGCGCCCCGCGACGCCCCGCGGCGAGGTGAGCGCGATCTCCGCCGCCGAGCGCGGCGCGCCCAGGTCGCGCACGGGCGTCTCGATGCGGACGTCCGCCTCGCGGTCGGCGAGCGCCAGCTGGTCGAAGAAGCTCCGGCACTCCGCGCAGGTCTTGAGGTGCTCGTCGGCGGCGGCCTTCTGCTCGGGCGCGAGGTCCTCGTAGGTGAGGATCAGGCCCCGCAGCTGGTCGTGCGAAGGCGGCATCCGCGGGGCCCCGGTCAGAAGGCGAGGGAGAGCTGGAGCGCGAAGAGGTCGTGGGGGTAGGGCTCCCGCTCTCCGTCCTCGAACTCGAACCAGGTGTCGCGCTGGTAGACCGCCTTGGCCAGGGCGGTCTTGCTGATGCGGTAGCCGGTGCCGGCCTCCAGCCGGGTCACGTCCTGGTCCCACGGCCGGCGCTCGCCGCTCGAATCGGTGACCTCGCCGAAGCGCATCTCCTCCCAGCGGGCCGCGGCGTAGAGCCCGGCGAGCAGGACGTACTTGCCCTCCACGTAGTAGCCGCGCACGTCCAGATCGCCCACCGTGGGCGTCTGCCAGCGATTCCGGTAGCCCTCGGCGCGCAGCTCCGCGTGGCCGAACTCCACGGCCAGGTCGGCCATGGCCAGCTGCTGGTGGTAGTCGGTGGGCTTCCTGCCCGCCGGGAGCGAGGGTTGCAGATCCTCGGGCACGTAGGGTCCGTCGGCCCCGGAGATCCCCAGGCGCAGCGCGGGGAACGGCATCCAGCCCACCCGGCCCAGGAAGGCCTTGCCGTGGTTCTCGTCCACCACCGTGTTCATGCGCGCGGGGGTCCCGTTCACCGCCCCCAGGGCGAACTCCGCCGACCCCGCGCTTCCCAGCAGGGTCACGCCGAAGTCCCAGCACAGGTCGTAGACCACCGGCATGCCCCGCCAGTAGGAGCGGGCCGTGTAGCGGACGCCCAGCTGCCCCCGGCCCGCCTGCGCGAGCAGCGAGTCCACGGTGGGTGGGAAGTCGTCGTAGCGCAGCGTCGTGTGGTACTGGTAGAGCAGCGGGGCGCCGATCAGCGGGTTCTTGTCGGAATAGGTGCGCGGCCCCCAGGTGCCGACCGCCCAGGGGAGCTTGCCGGCCTGCAGGTGGAGGTCGCGCTCGGGGAACGGCGTGTAGGTCACGTAGGCCCCCAGGGCGCGCACGTCGGCGGCGTCGTCGAACAGGAACTGCGTGTAGGCGGAGAACCCCCCCGCGAGCGGACTCTCCGCGAACAGGCGCAGCCGGTAGGCGTCGAAGTTCGAGTCCCCGGCGTTGAAGAGGTTGCTCTGGAAGGCCCGGCTGCGGCTCGTGGCGGTCAGGTCGAGCAGCCCGCGCAGCTGGATGTCGGCGGCCGGCGCCCAGCCGGGCTGGAGCAGCTGCGCGCACACGCTCGCGGCGCAGAACACCCGCGGGCCCGCGCTGCCGCCCCACCGGCGCCGCCGTCCGCGGGCGCCCTTCATGCCGCGGCCTCCAGCACGGCGCCGGCCTCGAGCGGCAGCCGGATGGTGAAGGTGCTGCCCCGGCCGACCTGGCTCTTCACGCGCAGCGTCCCGCCGTGCGCCTCGACGATGCCGCGGGCGATCGAGAGTCCCAGTCCGAGCCCCGCGGAGTTGAACTCCAGGGTGCTCGACGAGTGGTGGTGGTGGGAGTCCGGGAGCACCAACCCCCGCTCGAACAGGGTGGTGAGCTTCTCGGGCGGGATGCCCACTCCCGTGTCCTCCACCTCGATCACCAGCGCGCCCCGGTCGCGGTAGCCCACCACCTTCACGCGCCCCCCGTCGGGGGTGAAGCGGATGCCGTTGCGCACCAGGCAGCCCACCGCCTGGGCGAGCCGCGGCCCGTCCACCACCGCCGATTCCACGCCCGAAGCCGCGACCTCGACGGCCACCTGGCGCCCCGGCGCCGCGGCCAGCGAGCCCTGGGCGGCCTCGTGGAGCAGCGCGCCCACGTCGTGCTCGCGCCGGCGCAGGATGATGCGGGCGCCTTCCACCTGGGCGACGCGCGTGGCGTCCTCGGCGATGCGGGTGAGCGTGTCGAGGTTCCGGGCGATGGCTTCCAGCGCCTTCTGCTGCGGGGGGGAGACCGGGCCCAGCTTGCCGGTGGCCATCAGCTCCTGGAAGCCCGCGATCACGCTGATGGGGGTGCGCAGCTCGTGCGAGGCGACGCTCACGAAATCGCTCTTCAAGCGCGCCACCTCTTCCAGGCTGCCCACGTAGTCGCGCTGCTGGCGCCGCATCTCCTCGAAGCGCGTGGCCAGGTAGCCGATCTCGTCGCTGCGGCGCACCCGGAGCGGGAAGTCGTAGTTGCCCCGCTCCATCTCCTCGGCGGCGCGCACCAGACGCTGCACGGGGGCGGTGATGCGCTCGGAGATGAGCACGCCCGCCCCGAGCACGAGCAGGGCGGCGACCAGGTTGAGCTCGGTGAGCCGCGCCTGCATCTCGCGCAGGAAGGCGGTCTCGGTGTCGAGGGCCCGCTGCATGACGAAGAACTGCCCGTCGCGGGCGCTGGAGCGGGGCAGGGGGCGGGCGAGCGTGAGGTAGCGGTGCCGCACGCCCGCCATCTCGTAGACTTCGCTGCCGGTCTCGCCGGCCGCCCCCGCGGGGGCGAGCACCTCGAGGCCGTGGGCGCCGCTCGTGTGGACCACCAGGTGCTGCTCGGTCAGGACGCCGGCGGCGAGGCCCCGCACCAACGGGGCCAGCGCATCGTCGGGGACGGCGACGTCGAGTACGTTGGTG
>JBBIHL010000458.1:0-286 GCA_037447075.1 Candidatus Eiseniibacteriota bacterium
CACGCCGCCGGTGGGGACGCCTCCCATGGCCCGCGCCATCACCGGCGCCCTGCGGGTGCTCACGCGCGACTTCGCGCGCCTCCCGGGGGTCGAGCTGTCGGGCATCACCCTGGTCCCGCGCGGCGCGGGCGTGGACAGCCTGCAGGTGGCCTCGCTCCACTTCGACCCGGGAGGGCGCACGCCCTTCAGCGCGCGCGGGGCGTGGTATGCGCCGGTCCCGGTGCCGTTCGCTGCCTCCTGCGTGCGGCTGCCGCGCGGGAAAGGCCTGGCGTTGAGCCTGCGCTCC
>JBBIHL010000458.1:305-2899 GCA_037447075.1 Candidatus Eiseniibacteriota bacterium
ACCGCGCCCCGCTGGCGCTGGGCGAGGCCAGCGCCCACCTGATGCCCTCCGGCCGCCGGGGGCGCTGGCACTGCGTCGCGCGGGTGGAGAGCCTGGTGATCCGCGAGCCCTCGCTTTCCGCCCGCCAGGTGGCCGGGCTCGACGTTCGCGCGGAAGACGACCTCTCCATCGAGCGCGACCCCGCGCGCATCGCGCTGGGCGACACCACGCGCATCGCCATCGGGCGCATTCCGCTGCGGGTGGGCTTCGAGCTGGACGAACGCGGGCCCGCGGCCGGCCTCCGCCTGCGGGCGGAGGGCCTCACCGCGGGCCTGCTCCAGGCGGAGCTGCCGCCCTCGATCCTGGGCCCCCTGGCCGGGGTGACCCTGCGCGGCTCGTTCGACTACCGGCTCGACTGCCGCGTGGACTTCTCCCACCTCGATCGCGCCGTGCTGGAGGGGGACGTCATCCCTCACGCCCTCTGGCTCGACGACGCGGCCTCGCAGATTCCGCTGGGGTCGCTCGGTCAGCCGTTCCTGGCGCAGCTGCACCTGCCGGGCCGGCGGATCGAGGAGCGTCACGTGGGGCCGACCAACCCGTTCTTCACTCCCTACGGGGAGCTGCCGCGGGAGCTGGTCTACGCCGTGCTCGCCAACGAGGACGGCGGCTTCTTCCAGCACCGCGGCTTCAGCCCCGACGCCATGCGCCAGGCGCTCGCGCTCAACCTGCGCCGCGGCCGTTTCGTGCGCGGCGCGGGGACCGTCACCATGCAACTGGTGCGCAACCTCTGGCTGGGGCACGAGCGCAGCCTGGCGCGCAAGGCGCAGGAGGTCGCGCTCACCTGGCTGATCGAGAACCTGGCCGGGATTCCCAAGGAGCGGCTGCTGGAGATCTACCTGAACGTGATCGAGTGGGCCCCCGGCGTCCACGGAGCGGGCGAGGCGGCGCGCTTCTACTTCGACAAGGACGTGCGTCAGCTCACCCTGGACGAATCGCTCTTCCTCACCGTGGTGGTGCCGAGCCCGCGGCTGTGGCGCTACCGCTTCGAGCGCCAGGGCGGCGCGCTGCGCCGTGGCACCCGCCAGCAGATGCTCTTCATCGCCCGCGCCATGGCGCGCAAGGGCTGGCTGCCGCCGGAGCGCGTGCCGGTCGCGCCCGAGAGCCTGCGCGTGGAGCTCGGCGGCCAGGCCCGCGCGATCCTGATGCCGCCCCCGGCGGAAGCGGACAGCGCCGCCTCCGTCCCGTCATGAGCGCGCCACCGACCGCCTTCTGGAGCGAGCTGGCCCCGGGCGTGCGCGTGCGTCAGAGCGCGGCCTACCGCATGAACAGCGTGGTGGTGGAGTGCGACGGCGGCGCGTTGCTGGTGGATCCGGGCCTCTTCCCGGCCGAGCTCGACGACCTCGCCCGGGTCGCGCACGGCGCCGGCGAGGTCAGCCTGGTCTTCACCCACAGCCACTGGGACCACGTGGTGGGCCGCCTGCGCTGGCCGGATGCCCCCCTGGTCGCCCACCGCCGGTTTCACGAGGAGCTGACCCGGAGCCTGGGCGAGGTCCGCACCTGCCTGCAGCAGCTGGGCGACGAGTTCTACGTGCGCTGGCCGGGGGAGGTGCAGGCCTGGGCCCCGGACGTGCGCGTGGGCGAGGAGCACACCTGGACCTGGCGCGGGCGGCGCTTCGTCGCGCGCCACGCCCCCGGGCACGCGCCCGACCAGATCAGCCTGCACCTTCCCGGCGACCGCGTGCTGGTCGCCGGCGACATGCTCTCCGACCTGGAGATCCCCATCCTCGACGGCGCCTGCGGCGAGTACCTGGACTCGCTCGCCCGGATCGAGGCGCTGGGGCGCCAGGGCGAGGTGGAGACCGTGGTGCCGGGGCACGGCGCGGTCGCCCACGGTTGGGCGGCGGCGGCGGAGCGCCTGGCGCGCGACCGTGCCTACCTGGAGGAGCTGCACCGGCGCGTGGTGGCCGCGCGCTCGCACCGGCGCCCGCTCCCCGAGCTGGTCGAGGCCTGCGCGGGCATGGACTACCACAACAAGGACGGCTGGCCGCCCATGCGCGAGGTCCATCGCCGCAACGTGGAGCGCGCGCATCGCGCGCTGGTAGGGGGCGTCGCGTAGGCTGCGTCAGGCGACGCCTCGTGGGGGCGCCCGGCTCACGCAGGGTATCCAAACGCAGCCTACGGCAGGTGGTCCACCTCCACCACCTGGCAGGGGCCGATCCGCCGCTCGAGCAGCGCCCGCAATCCGCGCACCATGGCGTCGCGCCCCCCCCACAACGGGAGCTTGCTCGCCGCCTCGACGACCTCCTTGAGCTGCACGTCGTTGGTGGTCGTGGCCGTGATCAGGAAGGTCTCCTGCCCCGGCCCGCCCTCGAAGCGCCAGGGCGTGGTGGCCTGCCCGTGGGGAAGCCGCACCGGGCCCGCCGGCGTCAGGGCGCGGGGCGTGCCGGGGCGCTTGGGGTAGAGCAGGTCCGAGTATCCGGAGGGGTCCACGTGGAAGATGACGGGCCGCGCCGGGCGGGTGAGCTCGAACTCGACGGCGAAGCGCTGGCCGGTGTGCCAGCCCGGCCGCGCCGCGGCGCCCGCCGCGTAGGGCGCGAGCCGCGCCTTGCGCACCA
>JBBIHL010000459.1:0-2896 GCA_037447075.1 Candidatus Eiseniibacteriota bacterium
CCCTCCTCCAGCGGGCCACGCGCTCCCTGGCGGCCGGCGCCGACCCGCGCCCGCTGCTGGAGAGCGTCCCCGCCGGCAGCCGCTACGTCTCGCGGGCCCGCCACATGCTCGGGCTGGCGGCGCTGGAGCGGGGTGAGCGGGAAGCGGGCCGGGCCGTGCTCGAGTCCCTGCTGGCCGACGACTCGAGCTACGCCGCGCGGCGCGAGGTGCTCCTGGCGCTCGCCGGGCAGTCCCTCGACGCCGGCCGCTGGGAGGCGGCCTGGTCGAGCTACCGGGAGGTGGAGGAGGACCGGCTCCGCCATGGGGAGGCGCTGCGGCGCATGCTGGCGGAAGGCGCGTTCGACACGCTCTGGGCGTCCTGGCAGGCCCGCCCGCCCCTCTCCGACGTCCTCGCGCTCGACGCGCTCCCGGCCCGCTTCCTGGCCGAGCGGCTCGCCCGGGAATCCGCCGACCTCCTGTCGCGTCCCGAGCTCGAAGCGCCGCCGCTCGACCTGCCGCCTGCCGCCCGCCCGCTCCCCTGGCCGGTGGCGCCCCCGCCCGCCGAGGGGTGGAGCGCCGTCGCGGCCGCCGCCCATGCCGCCGACGAGGCCGCGCACGAGCTCGAACGCACCCGCTGGGCGATCGCCCGCGAGCGGGGCGCGCTCGAGGACCGCCGGCGCTACCTGGGACTGGGCCGCGGCCGCGCCCAGGGCGAGGAGGAGACGCTCCGCGGCCGCGCGGCCACCCTCGATTCGCTGCGGGCCCGGCTCGACTCGCTCGACCAGCGGCTCCAGTCGGTGCGCGACGCCGCCAAGCACCGGGTCGCGGCGCGGACCCGGCAGATGCTCGAGGCCTGCGACAAGCACCTGCTCTGGCTGGCCGCGATGCGCCGCATCTACCTCGAAGGCCCCGGCCGGGAACGGGCGCTCCCCGTGCCGCCGGGGATCCCGAGCCCCGATTCCCTGGTGGGGGAGGAGGCCGCGCTGGCGCGGGCCATCCGGGAATTCGCCACGAACCTGGCGGCGGCGGCGCCGGGCCTGCTGGACAGCTCTTACGCGCGCGCCTGGCGACCGGGCTTGATCGACCGCGTGGCGGCGCTGGCCGAGGACGCCAACCGCCAGCTGGCCTGGGCGCGCGCCCTCGGCGCGTCGTTGGACTCCGGCCTGGTCGCCGCGGCCACCAGCGAGGCCTTGCGCTCGCTCGAGGCCCGGGTGGCGACGCTCGAGCGCCGGGCGGACTCGCTGCAGGCGTTCCACCGGGCCCTGCGCGACCGCGTCGCGCGGGAGGCGGTGGAGCGCGCCCTCGCCGCCCTGGAGGGGGAGCGCGAGCCGGTGGACTACGGTCTCGCCGCTTCCGCCTACGGCTTGAGCGTGCGTCTCGACCGCGCCGCCGGAAGCGACAGCGTGGCCGCCGACACCGCCCGCGCCGCGGGCGACGGCCTGGAGGATGCCGAGGCGGTCGCCTGGCGGGCCCGCGCGGTGGAGGCGCTGCGCACCTTCCTCGCTCGCCATCCCGACTCCTTCGCCCGCGGCGAGATGCGGTTCCGGCTCGCGGACCTGCTGCTGATCGAGGCGCGCCAGACCTATCGCGAGCAGATGGCGCGCTACGTGGCCGACCAGGCCGAGGGCGGGAAGTCCGACCTGGCGCTGCCCGTCCTGAGCCACGCCCCGGCCCTCGCGCTCTACCGGGCCATCCTGGCCGAGGACCGCGACTTCCCGCACCGGGACGCCGTGCTCTTCAACCTGGGGATGCTCCTGGCCGACGACGCCGACCCCGAGGCGCCGCGCTACTTCGGCGAGCTGGTCCGCGCCCACCCCGAGTCGCGCTACGTGCAGGAAGCCTACCTGCGGATGGGGGATCTGCTGTTCAACGAGAGACGCTTCGACGACTGCGTGGCGCCCTACCAGCGCGCCGCCGCCGGCGACCCCACCCTGCAAGCCATCGCCCTCTACAAGATGGGGTGGGCGCACTTCAATCGCGAGCGGTTCGTGGAGGGGGCCGACGCCTTCCGTTCCGTGCTGGACGTCTACGGCGCCGCGCGCCCGGGCGAGATCCGCGTGAACATCGCCCCCGAGGCGGAGGCCTACCTGATCCACACGCTGGCGCGCGCGGGCGGCGCCGAGGCCTTCGCGCGCTACTTCGACCGCATCGGGCCGCGTCCCTACGAGCCGCGCGTGCTGCTGGCGATGGGGCAGCACTTCCGCCGCTTCAGCCTGTTCGAGAAGGCGGCGGCCACCGACACGCTGGCGATCGGGCGCTTCCCGCTGCACGCCGACGCGCTGGTGAGCGCGCAGCGGCTGGTGGAGACCTACGAGCGCTGGGACCGGCCGGCGCTCGCGCGCCGGGCCCGGCTGGAGGTGGCACCCCACTTCGCCCCGGCCAGCGCCTGGAGCAAGGCCCAGGCGTCGGATTCGGTGCGCGCGGCCGGGGCGGAGTTCGCCATGGCCTGCTGGAGGACGGTGGCGGTCCACCACCATCTGGAAGCCCGCAAGCACGGGGCGCGGGAGGACTGGGAGCAGGCGCTCTGGCTCTACGGGACCCTGCTCACCTACTGGCCCCAGGATTCCCTGGCGCCCACCTTCGAGCTGGCGGCGGGAGAGGCGAACGCCCGGCTGGGGAACCACGAGGCCGCGCTCCAGCACTACCAGGCGGCCGCCCAGACGGGCCCGGACAGCGTCGCGCAACAGGCCCTGCACCAGCGCGTCGCCGTCACGGACGCCTGGTACGCGACGACGCGGGCGCCCGCGGCCGACGGCTCGCCGGGCCCGGGCAGCGACTCGCTCGCGCGCGCCGTGCTCCTGGCCGGGGACCAGCTCCTGGCCCGCTTCCCCGAGCACCCGGGGGCGGACGACGTGCTGTGGCGCCAGGGCAACCTGGCCTTCGCCCACGGCTGGTTCGAGCGCGCGGCGCAGGACCT
>JBBIHL010000460.1:0-871 GCA_037447075.1 Candidatus Eiseniibacteriota bacterium
TTCCTCTCGACGCCCTTGAGCCTCCTCACCAGCCGCTCGCAGCGGTCGCGCAGCGCCTCCTGATCGGGATCGAGCGCTCCCTTCCTGCTCTGCTCCCGGTTCAGGTCCTCGATCACCCGCAGGCACCAGCTCAAGCGGCTGCGGATGCGGCCGATGACCCGCGCCAGCTCCTCCGCGGTCCCGAGCACCGCCGCCCGCAGGCGATCGCGCGAGACGATCTCGGCGTCGCCGGCCGGCCAGGTCGCGTGGAACGCGCGCTCCACCCAATCCACGAGGTCGGCCTCGTGCCTGGCGATCACCGCATCAAGGCGGCTCACGTCGTGAGCCTCGCGCCGCACGTTCCCCGCGCCATCGAACAGGTACTCGCGCACGGTGGGCGGAAAGGCGTGCTTGAGCGCCGCGGCGATCTCATCGCGCTCACCCTGGGCCAGACCGCTCGCCGGCCGGGCGAGCTGGTGCAGCCGGGTCACCACCGCGGCCCGGACGTGCTTGCCCAGCATGACCTCGTTGCGCAGGTTGAAGCGGGGCGGGTCCACGCGCCCTTCGAGCAGCTTGAGCGGCTCGGCGAAGTAGGCCCGGTCGTGGCTGGTCTCGCGCGCGTACGCGAGGTTGACGGCGAGCCGATGCCGCCGGCCGGCGCGCCCCACCCGCTGCCAGTAGTTGGCGGGCAGGGGCGGAACGTTGCGCAGCAGCACCGAGTCCAGGCCGCCGATGTCCACGCCCAGCTCCAACGTGGGGGTGCACACCAGCGTGTTCACCTGCTCGCGCTCGCCCTTGAACATGCGCTCCAGCCGCTCCCGGTCCTCGTGCGGCACCTGGGCCGAGTGCTCGGCCGGGCGCAGCATGGCGAAGCGCTCGTCCCGGGTAAAAC
>JBBIHL010000460.1:922-2611 GCA_037447075.1 Candidatus Eiseniibacteriota bacterium
GCGCCCGTCGCACCGCCAGGCCAGGCAGCGATCGCCAGGCGTGGGGCGCACCTGGGCGCGCCGGCACTTCTGGCAGCGCCAACGGCCGCGCTGCGGCACGATCACCAGCTTCGTCGCGTCCACCTGGCGCACCCCCGCGCAGCGCGGGAGCGGGTTGCCCCTCTGGCCCTTGAGCGTGACCGGAGCGAGCAGCCGCAGCTCGTCGGCGAGAAGCGCCCACAGGCCGCGCAGGAACTCCTCCACGGCATCCTTCTCCACCCCGAACGCCCGCGCCGCCTGGCGCACCGCCGTGTCGCCCTTGGCGCTCAGCCACTGGACGACCCGTTGCTCGTCGTCGCTCGCCTCGCGCTCCAGCTTCAACCCCTTGGGCACGCCGCGGAGCAGCGGGAGGTAGCCGCGCTGCACCTCGCGGTCGCCCTCGTGCCAGAAGCGGGAGAAGATCGGCGCGTCGGCGTCCCACAGCAGCAGCGAGCGCCGGTGCACGTCGAGGATCGCTCCGATGCCCTCGGCCAGCCGCTCCGGCGGGACCGAGAGCCGTCCGGCCCATTGGCGCACGAACGGAAGCTCCGCCGAGAGTCCGTGGTAGTCCACGCGGATGCGGCCCCACGGTTCGAGGCCGATGCGCTGCTTGACGCCGGTCGCGAGCTCGCGCAGCACGACGATGTGGAGGAAGTGGCGGCGCTGGCGACCGTGCTCGGTGCCGCCGGCCTCCTTGCGGTCGAAGCTCCACACCTCGGGCAGCAGCGCCCGCGACAGCTCGTCGTCGTCGTCCAGCACCCGGTCCAGGTGCGCGACCAGGTCCCCCACCGACACCGCGCCCCGGGCGATGCGCTCCATCATGAGCGAACGCAGGCGGAAGCGGCGGGCGTGGTCGCGCATCCAGCCGGCCTGGAACGCCGCGTCCTGGCGGTTGTCGGCGAACACCAGGAGCCGCCGGCGCTCGGCGCGGTGGATCATGTTCTGGGCCAGCACGTGCACGTCGGAGACGGCCACCGCGCGCACCGGCCGCGCCGGCTCGCGCCACAGGCCCGGCCGCTCCCTGCCCGGAGCCCGGCACGAGAGGCACGAGGTGAGCCGGCCGGGCCGCTTCTCGTTGTGCACGGCGTAGAGCGGCATGAGCCGCCCCTCGCGGCCGCAGCCGTCGCAGCGTTCGAGGGGCTGGGGATGGAGCGCGCCGCAGAACGCGCACAGGTGAACCGGCACCGTGCTGCGGGGCTCCTCGGGATCCTCCTCGTCCTCCTCGGCGGTGATGAGGCGATCCAGCAGCACCACGCGCGTGCCGCCGCGCGCGCGGTCGAGCGCTCGCCAGATGCGGCGGGTCCCCACGGCCTCGCCGCCTTCAGCCGCCCTGGCGTTGAGCTTGAGATCGGCCACGAAGTGCTCGAAGTAGTGCTGCCCGCAGGTATTGCAGGTCATCACCGGAAGGCGGTAGCGGTCGGCGGGCGCCCCTGACCCGTCCGCCGTGATGAGCCACAGGCGCGGCTCGCCGCTCCCCGGCTCGAAGGTCGCGACCGCACCCCCCATCCCGCGCACGAACGCGTGCACCACGGGGCGCAGCAGCGGGCGGCCCTCGCGGCGCGATGCCGCCCCGAGCAGGAGCCAGCACAGGACCTCCTCCTCGGGCACCGGCCGCCCGGCCTCATCCGACAGTTGCTTGACCAGCCTCTCCAGCGCCAATGGGCGCGCCAG
>JBBIHL010000460.1:2644-2884 GCA_037447075.1 Candidatus Eiseniibacteriota bacterium
AGCACAGCTCGTTGCGGGAGAGCCGGTCGTAGAGCGCCTCCTGCCAGCCCTCGATGGGGAGCGCCTCGCCCGTCAGCTCGCGCCAGACCGCGGCCACCCGCGCACCCGAGTCGGGCCCTTCCTCCACCGCCCGCAAGACGCGGGCGAGCAGCGCGGACGGCTCCGCGGCGGGGGCGGGCGGCAGAGTCCGCGCGGCGGCCCAGTCGTCGTCGCGGTGGCGCTCGGTCACCACCTCCACCG
>JBBIHL010000461.1:0-2864 GCA_037447075.1 Candidatus Eiseniibacteriota bacterium
CGAGCCGCCGCCGCCCTGGCGGCGGGCCGAGGCATGGCGTTCGAGGAGGCCGTGGGGGAGGCGCTGGGCTGGCTGGCTTCCGCCGACCTGGCTGCCTCCGGGGACCGATGAGCGGAGGCGCCTGCGCCGACCGTACGCCTGGCATCAAACCCGCGGCGGCCGCCGCGCGGATGTGCTAGAGTAAGAACGCGTTACCTCTAAGGGTCTCGCGCCCGGCCTCCCCCACCTGGCCAGACGCCGTGGAGGGCCGTGAATCCCATGGCAGGGACGCCTCGCGGACGCCGCGCCGCCGGCGCCGTGCGCCTCACTCCAGACATGGGATGACGACCCGGTGTGATGCGTCCTGCAAGCCGCTCCATCCACGAGGTGCCCATCATGAGACGAATGGCGACCGCTTTTTTCCTCGCGCTGTGCGCCTTTCTGGCCGCCGGACCTCCGTCGGCCCGCGCCCAGCAGCTGCTCTACGACTACGTGGGCTTCGACTTCGAGTTCCCCGATCCCGACGGTACCCTGTTCGGCGAGGTCGGGAGCGGCTACAACGGGGTGGGCGAGGTGCCCAACCTGTTCCCGCCACTCCTCGTGGACCCCGCCAACAACTACTACACCTACTACATCACCGGCATGACCTCGATCTCCCGCTTCGTGTTCGGCGACTTCGTGGTCGTCAACTACGGCCCGGGGACGCTGCGGCTCTACGAGGACTCCAGGGCCACCGGCACGGCCCCGGTCTACGGGGTCAACCCGCCGAACGCGACGTCGCCGGGGACGTTCAACGACGGCATCCTGATCCTCGAGGGCGTCCTCACCAACTTCCAGCTGATCCTGAACACCGTGACGCAGTCGGGCAGCTACGAGGCGGAGTTCGACGTGACGGGCGGCACCCAGTTTCCGATCATCCCGTCCGACCAGCGCATGGGCTGGACCTTCGCCGGCGTGACCGGCAACTCGACCACGACCCCGACCGGCTACGCGCACCAGGTGGACGGACAGGTCTTCCTGCAGGAGCCCACTCCCGCGAGACCGACGAGTTGGGGAACGATCAAGGCACGTTACCGCTAGGCACCGGCATAGGACCGCTCCACTGCGGACACGGGGGTAGAGCATGAGATTCTCGACAACGACGATCGGCGCGGCGCTCCTGCTGTGCGCCGCCTTCGGGCCGGCCGCGGCCGGCCCCACGATGGACTGGGATCCCGCCTTCATGTGGCAGGTGGGCGCCACGCCCACCAACTCGCCCGCGGGCGGGGAGTTCAAGGCGGTGGGCATCATCAGCATGTTCGACTTTCCCCTGCAGGACCTCGACGCCAGCGACCCCACCACCGAGTACACCTTCTACGCGCACGGCCTGATCTCGCAGGGCACGGTGGCCTCGGGGCCGCCCACCACCACCTTCTACACCACCAACTACACGGGCGGCTCGATCGAGGTCTACGCGGGCTCGCCGCGCAACGCGGTGTTCGACCCCAACCCGCCCAACACCAACGTCCCTTCGACCTTCATTGACGGCACCGCCATCCTCACCGGGGTGTTCACCCGCTTCGTGACGCAGACCAACAACTTCACCGCCTTCCAGACCGGCAACGCCGAGGGCGACATCACCTGGACGGGCGGCACCATGTTCGAGCGGGTCCTGCGGGTGGGCGGGGAGCCCTGCCCGGGGCTGTTCACCGGGGGGATGACCTGGAACCCCAGCCTGCTCATCCCGGGCTACCTGTTCCGCCACGACGGGAAGATTGACCACAACTGCCCGACCTCGGACCGGCCCAGCACCTGGGGCCTGATCAAGGCGCTCTACCGGTAGCTGGCGACGGCGGCGCACGCCGGAGGCCCTGCGCGAACGGCATCCCCCTCGCGCAGGGCCTCTTGCCCGCTGGGGGCGGTCATCGGAGGGCGCCTTGGCGGAAGCCGTGGATCGCTACGACATCGCCGTGGTGGGCGGCGGCATCGTGGGCCTCGCCGCCGCCGTGGCGTTGACCTCGCGCCCCGGCCTCGAGCTGGTGGTGATCGAGGCCGAGGAGCGGCTGGCCGTCCACCAGAGCGGCCGCAACAGCGGCGTCATCCACTCGGGACTCTACTACCCGCCGGGCTCCCTCAAGGCCCGCAACTGCGTGGAGGGCCGCGAGGCCCTCGTCCGCTTCTGCCAGGAGAAGGGCGTCCCCTTCGAGCGCTGCGGCAAGCTGGTGGTGGCGGCGAGCGAGAGCGAGCGGGCGGCGCTGGACGAGCTGGAGCGCCGTGGGCGCGCCAACGGACTGGCGGGGCTGCGGCGGCTCCGTGGCGAGGAGATCCCCGAGCGCGAGCCGCACGCCCGCGGCGTCGCGGCGCTGTGGGTTCCGGAGACGGGCATCGTGGACTTCGCCGCCGTGTGCGAGGCCTACGCCGCGTCGGTGCGGGCGGCGGGCGGCGAGATCCGGACCCGCGCGCGCCTGCTGGGCTGTAGGCGAGGCGAGGGCGGGCTGGTGCTGGAGACCTCCGCCGGCGCGGTGCGCTGCCGCGCGCTCGTCGCCTGCGCCGGGTTGCAGGCCGACCGCGTGGCCCGGCTCTGCGGCGTGGAGCCCGGCGTGCGCATCGTGCCCTTCCGCGGCGAGTATTGCGAGCTGGTCCCGCACCGGCGGCATCTGGTGCGCAACCTCGTCTACCCGGTGCCCGACCCCCGCTTTCCGTTCCTGGGGGTGCACCTCACCCGCCGGCTGGCGGGCGGCATCGAGGCGGGCCCCAACGCGGTGCTGGCGCTGAGCCGCGCGGGCTACCGGCGCTCGGACGTGAGCGCGCGCGATGTGGCCGAGCTGCTCGCGTGGCCCGGCTTCTGGCGCCTGGGCACGCGGCACTGGCGGGCTGCCGCCGCCGAAGGCTGGCGCGCGCTGAGC
>JBBIHL010000462.1:0-2852 GCA_037447075.1 Candidatus Eiseniibacteriota bacterium
AATCGAAGCGTGGGCGGCGCGGTCATTGCTCGTTCCGAATCTCATCCATTTCGGTTCCCGTCCGGCCAGGGGCCCAAGACCCCACCGTACTGGTAGGCCATGGAGGCCTGGGGGTTCCAGAGGGCCGGACACCGGCCAAAGCTCGAGAAGTCAACGCTGCCGGGGAGCTGGGCCGGTCCGGCGCAGCCCCCCTGCTGGAACTGCCAAAACGCAGGCAGGGACGACGGATCCGCCCCCACGCGGACCTCGATGAACCCCAGGTCCGCAAGGATGTCGCCCAGGCTCTCGGTCATGGTCACGGACGCGACTACCGTGGTCGTCGCGGCAGGGTCGGTGCAGTCGAGCGTCACTCCCTTGGGCGCCCGGGGCCGGCTGCAATCGTCGAGATTGAGGTGCAGCTGCCCGCCCTGGAGGGGTTGCAAGGGTGCGGGGAATGCGGAGCAGGGGTCGGCGGTGGTTGGGTCCGCCTTCGCGAGCGGTGCGGGGAAGAGGCCAAGGACGATGGCCAGCGCCAGTGTGACGGCAGACGTGGCGGCGCGGGGTGCCGGGGGAACGGACGCGGCCATCATCGCCTCCGGGAGAGCCCAGGTCACCGCTGGCCGTCCCCTACGCCGCGCTCCGGCTCAACGATACAGCGACTTCACACGCCCCCAGCTCGAGGCGCGCGTGGGGGTGGGGCAGCCGCTGCCGCAGTTCAGGGTCAAGGCGTCGTAGCCGTCCACCGCGACGATGGTCCGGTCGGACAACCAGAACTCCTGCAGGACGTAGACGAGGCACACCCAACTGCTGCAGCCGTCGCACTGGCTCAGGTGGTCCTGGCGCAGGCTGATGCGGGCGATGTAGGTCTCCGCGCCCGCGGCGATCGGCACGGGAATCCCTGGCGGGATCCACGAGGTCCACTTGATCCGGGCCCGGTTCCCATCGGGGAGCGGACCGGCCGAGCCGCCGTACTGGTACCCGGTGGCGGCCAGACCATGCCAGAGGTCGGAGCAGAGCCCGTAGCTCGTGAAGTCCGAGCTCACGCTGAAGCGGCCCGCGCCCGCGCACCCGCCGGTGTGGAACTGCCAGAAGGGCGGCATGGAACCGTAGTCGTAGCCGACGAAGACGTCGACGTATCCCAGGTCGGCGATGATGCTGTCGTAGCTGGCCGGGGTGACGACGGAGGCCACCATGACGGTCGGGAGCGAGGGATCGGTGCAGTCCAGGGTCCGGCCCCGGGGACCGTTCGCCAGGCTGCAGTCCTCGAAGTTGAGGCGGAAGCCTCCCGACTGGCTGGGGCGGCTGGCGAGCGGGTCCATGCAGACGAGGGGCGCGTCGGCCCGGGCCGCGAGCGGGCTCGCGCACAGGCAGGCCCACACGCACGCAATCGCCGCCGGCGCCAGGCGGCAACCGGGAAGCCTGGCCACCATTCCGGATGCTCCTCCTGGCAAGGAGCTTTGGGGACGGCGGGCATTATACGGCGCAGCGGACCCCTGCTGCAATCCGAGCTGGAGCCGCCGGGCCGGGTGCGCTCGGCCCCCGCAGGGCGCGCCTTGGCTGCCCAAACGGCGGCGCCGGCGCCCCACGCGGGTGCCGGCGCAGGATCCTGGCTCGCAGGTCAGCCCTGCGTGCTGTCCTTCTCCGCCGGCTTGGGCTCCTCGGCCTTGGGCGGGGCGGGCCTGGGCTCGGCCGGCTTGAACTCGCCCTTGGCGGGCGCGGGAGTGGCCACAGCCGGCTTCACCCACCTGGAGAGCGGCTCGAGCGTGACCTTCTGCATCACTGCCTTCTTCCCGGGGTTGGCCCCCATCTGCCCCTGCGCCACACCGGGGGCGTTGGCCAGGGCCGCCACCTTGTCCACCACGTCCAGCCCCTGGATCACCTGCCCGAAGGCGGCGTACTTGCCGTCGAGGCTGGGGGCGGGCGCCAGGCAGATGAAGAACTGGCAGGTCGCGCTGTTGGGGTCCTGCTTGCGCGCCATGGACAGGGTGCCGCGCACGTGCTTGTGCGCCATGCTGAACTCGCCCGGGATGGTCGGAACCTCCGATCCGCCCGTGCCGTCGTTGCTCAGGTCGGCGTCGCGGGAGTTGGGGTCGCCACCCTGGATGACGAAGCCCGGCACCAGGCGGTGGAAGGTGGTGCCGTCGTAGAAGCCCTTGCGGACCAAGTTCTTGAAGTTGGCGACCGTCTTGGGGGCGTCGGCGTCGAAGAACTTCACGACGATCACGCCTTGCGGCACCTGGATCACGGCCACTTCCTCGTCGGACCCCATGGTCCTCGCCGCAACCGGCTTGGCTGCCGGTGTCTCGCTGGCCGCGGCGCCGGAGCCGCTCGCCGCCATCGCCAGCGCGCACGCCAACCACGTCCTGAGCATCCCCTAGCCTCCGCGTGAAGTGGGGCGGACACCGCGCCCGCTCCGCGACGATCCACGCTATCGCCCGGCTCCCGGTGGGTCAAGCCACGGACCGGGAGGCGACGAGAATTGACCCGCGCTTGACTCCGGGACGCGTGGGACGCCCGCGCGGGCGACCGGCCTCCGAGCGCCCGTCGCGCGACCGCGGCGCTCTGCTATACTCGCGCGCCCGCCGTCATGCGACATCGCGCATCGCCACCAGGCCCCACTGGCGCCCGGTGACCCCGCGGTCGCGGCGGTGGGAGTAGAACCAGTCGGCGTCGCACGAGGTGCAGCGCTCGACGTCGTGCCACCCGCCGGCGCCGGCGCGCTCGAGGTCCATGGCGATGGCGCCGGCGAGATCGAGTCGCGGTTGGCCCTCGCCAGCCAGGACGCAGCGCGGGTCGAAGCGCGCGCACACTTCCGGCCCCACGGTGTAGCAGCAGGAACGGATGCAGGGACCGACGACAGCCTGGATGTCCCG
>JBBIHL010000463.1:0-2847 GCA_037447075.1 Candidatus Eiseniibacteriota bacterium
AGATCGCCCTGGGAGGCATCATGTACTTCCGCGCGCGCGGCATGGCCGGAGCCGCGCTGGCCCTGTTCGTCCTCGCCGCGCCCGCCCCGCCGCCGGCCCCGGGCCGCCCCATCACCCCGGCGACCTTCAAGGTGGAACGCTTCAAGCTCAAGAACGGCCTGGTCGTGCTCGCGCACGAGGACCACTCGGTGCCGACCGTGACCCTCTGGCAGTGGTTCCGGGTGGGCTCGCGCAACGAGCGGCCCGGGATCACCGGCATCTCGCATTTCTTCGAGCACATGATGTTCAACGGCGCCGGCAAGTACGGTCCGAAGATGTACGATCGCACGCTCGAATCCAGCGGCGGCCTGTCCAACGCCTTCACCGACCGGGACGTCACCGCCTACTACGAGGACATCGCGTCGGACCGCTACGAGGTGCTCTTCGACCTGGATTCGGACCGGATGGCGTCGCTGGCGCTCCAGCCGGAGATGATCGCGTCGGAGCGCGAGGTGGTGAAGGAGGAACGCCGCTTCCGCACCGACAACTTCATCCCGGGCATGCTCGACGAGGCGCTCTACGCGGCGGCGTTCGTCGCCTCGCCCTACCACTGGCCGGTGGTGGGCTGGATGGGCGACCTGGACGCCATCCGCCGCGAGCAGATGGTGGAGTACTTCCGCATCCACTACGCGCCCAACAACTGCGTGCTGGTGCTGACCGGGGACTTCGACACCCGGCCGGCCCTCGCCCTGGTCGAGAAGTACTTCGGCGGCATCCCCGCGCAGCCTGCCCCCTCGGACCCGGTGGACGCGGAGCCCGAGCAGCGCGGGGAGCGTCGCGTCGAGGTGCACTACCCGGCCGAGAACGTCAGCTTCCAGGTGGGCTACAAGGCGCCGGCGGCCGCGGACAGCGTGCAGTTCTACGCGCTGCAGGTGCTGGAGGCGGTGCTCGGCCACGGGGTGTCGTCCCGGCTGCACCAGGCGCTGGTCTACGAGCAGCAGCTCGCCATCTCGGCGAGCGCCTACTACGCGCCGCGGATCGAGCCCGGCCTCATGGAGATCTACGTGGAGCTGCGTCCCGACAAGGCCGCCGGCGAGGGCGTGGCGGCCGTGGATTCGGTGCTGGCCCGCATCGTCCGCGAGGGCGTCGCGCCGGGCGAGCTGCAGAAGGGCAAGAACATCATCGAGGCCGACCTGGTGCGCCAGCTGGCGACCAACAACGGGGCGGGACAGCAGCTGGGGTTCTACGAGACGATCTTCGGCGACTACGCCGCGCTCTATCGCGCGCTCGACCGGCTGCGCGGCGTGACCGCCGAGCAGGTCCAGCAGGCGGCCCGCGAGGTCTTCGACGCCCGGCGCCGCACGCTGGCCGTGCTCGTGCCCGAGCGGGAGGCCCCATGAGCCTCCAGCGGCTCACGGCCGGAACGGCCGGGGCCGCGGTCCTGTGGGCGGCGGCCGCTTCCGCCACCCCCCTGCGGCTGCCGCCGGTGACGCGCACCCAGCTCAAGAACGGGCTCGCCGTGCTGGTGGTTCCCAAGCGGGAGCTGCCGCTGGTGGACCTGCGCATGGTGGTGCGCGCGGGGTCGGTGGCCGATCCCGCCGGGAAGGAGGGCGTCGCCCGGCTGTGCGCCGAGCTGCTCACCGAGGGGGCGGGCCCGCGCGACGCGCGCCAGATCGCCGAGGCCATCGAGTCGGTGGGCGGGCAGCTGTCGGCCTCCTCGGGCGCCGAGCGCTGCTTCGTGAGCGCCGAGGTGTTGAGCAAGGACTTCGCCGCCGGGCTGGAGCTGTTCCGGGACGTGGTGGTACGGCCGGCGTTCCCGCCGGAGGAGTTCGCGCGGAAGCGCGACGAGGCCCTGGCCACGATCGCCAACGACCGCAACGATCCCAGCACGGTCGCCGACCGGGAATACCGCACGTTCCTGCTGCAGTCGAGCCCGCTCGCCCACCCCGCGATCGGGACCGACGCGAGCGTGAAGTCGCTCGCGCGCGAGGACGTGGTAGGGTTCCACCAGCGCTACTTCACGCCCGACAATGCGCTGCTCGCGATCGTGGGCGACGTGGATCCCCCGGCCGCGCTCCGGGCGGTGGAGGAGGCGTTCCGGGAGTGGAAGGCGTCGGGGGAGAGGCGCGCCCTGCCCTACGCGCCGGTGCCGCAGATCCAGGGACGCAAGGTGCTGGTGGTGGACAAGCCCGATGCCACCCAGACGCAGATCCGCATCGGCTGCATCGGCGTGCCCCGCAACCATCCCGACTACTTCCCGATCATGGTGGCGCGCACCATCCTGAGCGTGGGCTTCGCCTCCCGGCTCACCGACCAGATCCGCGTCAACCAGGGGCTCACCTACAGCATCCACAGCAGCTTCGACATGTTCCGCAACGCCGGCACGTTCACGATCGATACCTTCACCCGCAACGAGACCATCCGCGAGTGCGTGGACGCCACCCTGAAGGAGGTGGCCAAGCTGGTGGGCGAGGGGCCCACCGACGCCGAGCTGGAGCGCGCCAAGCGCTTCATGACCGGCCAGTTTCCGCTCGGCCTCCAGTCGCCGGGCGAGCTGGCCGACCGGCTGCTGGACGCCGAGTTCTTCGGGCTTGCACCCGACTACCTGGAACGCTACGCCGATCAGGTGAACGCGGTGACGCCCGCCGACGTCCGTCGCGCGCTGAAGTCGTACTTCTGCACCGACGACCTCCGCGTCGCGGTCGTCTCCGACGCGAAGGTCGCCCGGCCGGCGCTGGAGTCGCTGGGCGAGCTGACGGTCAAGCCGCTGGAGTGATCCGGCGGCGCGCGGGCCGCGCGGCGGCCGCGCGCGCCCGGGCCGTCCGCCCTCCGCCGCGCAGGGAGCGAACCCCCCATGCCCACCTTGCG
>JBBIHL010000464.1:0-2841 GCA_037447075.1 Candidatus Eiseniibacteriota bacterium
ACCGGCCGCGCCGAGTCCTTCCAGCGCATCCTGCACGGCCTCGGCGAGCTGCAGCGCGGGTCTACCTGGGCAATCCCAGCGGACCCGGCGCCGCCGCGGGTCTGGCGCGCCCGAACTTCATGTATCAGTACTGCCCGACCATCTGCCTGCTCCAGAACATCAGCCCCCTGGGCCGCTCGACCTACGAGAGCTTCGGGATCTCGCGCGTCAACCGCACGCCCGCCGGGGTGGGCAAGGTGCGCATCCAGTGCGAGGTCAAGGCGCGCGGGAGCCTGTTCAACGGCTCCGGCCTGCTCAACTCGACCACCGCGACCACGGGCATCGGCGGCTCCGGCGCCAGCGCGATTCAGAGCATTCTCGCCAACTGTCCCACGGCGAGCAGTCCCTGCCACTGGCGCGTGCGCATGGCCAGCCGCGACCCGTTCTTCCCCCGCTCGCCCTGGTTCTCGATGCCGCACAACGGCGCCAACGAGGCCGACGTGAACACCGCCGGCGGCGTCGTGGCCGTGGAGCCGGGCGGGCAGCGGCCGGCGAGCGTGTGGATGGGGGCCAGCCACCCCAACCCCTCCCGGGCCGCGACCCGCGTGGCGTACTCGCTGCCGCGGGAGTCCGCGGTGCGGGTGACCGTGCGCGACGTCGCCGGCCGCAAGGTGCGCACGCTGCTCGACGGGATGCAGCCGGCCGGCGACCACACGGTGAGCTGGGACGGCGCGACCCAGGCGGGGGCGGCGTAGCCGTCGGGGATCTATTTCCTGGAGCTGGAGGTGGATGGAAGCCGGCAGGCCCGGCCGGTGACGCTGGTGCGCTAGGCCATCCACTCGGGGGCGTCCGGTCGCCGCAGCGGGCCCGGGCGCCCCCGCGTTGTTTCATCCGCCCCTCCCGGCGCGTCCCCGTCTGGCCCGCGCCCCCCCGGGCGGCTACAATCGCCGCCATGAGCGCACCCGCCTCGGATCCCGGCGGCGCCGCGCGCGCCGAAGTGGGGACCGGCGCCACGGCCGCCGCGGCACCCCACCTGCCCTTCGACGACCAGGACACCGGCTGCCTGGAGATCCTGGTCGAGCGCCTGCGCGAGAATCCCGGCGTGATGGCCGTGGAGGTGGACTTCAGCGAGTCCACCCTCACCGTGCGCTACGAGCCGGCCCACGTCTCCCCCGAGGCGCTGAACGCGCTGGCCGAGGAGGTGGGCGCGGTGTTCTCGCGCCGGGTCACCTACTGCGAGCGGCGCTCGTCGCACGGCACCTGCGAGGAATGCGCCCTGCGCCTGGGTCGCGTCCCGCACGAGGCCGCCGGGGAGTACGCGGTCACCGTGGAGCCCGGGCGCGTGGGCCTCGCACGGCGACGGGCGGCACCGGGTGTCGCCGAGCTGCGCCGCCCGCTCGCCCCCCGCAAGCCGTGGGGCCGCACCTTCACCCCCGAGGAGGAGGAGTCCTGGGCCGGCGGGCGCGGCATGGCGGTGCTCACCGGCTTGTGCCTGGTGATGCTGCTCCTCGGCGCCGCGCTGGAGCGCGCCGGCCTGCCCGCCGCCTGGCACCACTGGGCCTACGGCCTCTCGGCCGTGGCGGGCGGCTGGTTCGCCGTGCGCTCCTCGCTCGCGGCCCTGGCCCGCTTCCGCTTCGACGTCAACCTGCTCATGCTGCTCGCGGCGGTGGGCGCAGCCGGCATCGGCTACGTCTTCGAGGCCGCGGTGCTCATGTTCCTCTTCTCCTTGAGCAACACGCTCGAGGTCTACACCATGGGGCGCACGCGCCGCGCGCTCCACGCCCTGCTCAAGCTGCGCCCGGCGCGCGCCCGTGTGCGGCGCGGCGGCAAGGAGATCGAGGTCGAGGCCGAGGACGTGCGCGTGGGCGAGGTGGTGGTGGTGCTCCCCGGCGAGGGCCTGCCGGTGGACGGCATCGTGGTGAAGGGCGAGTCGGTGGTGGACCAGTCCAACCTCACGGGCGAGTCCATGCCGGTGCCCAAGCGCGCCGGCGAGGGGGTCTTCGCCGGCACCCTCAACCAGGACGGCTCGCTGGAGGTGCGCACCACGCGTGCCGCGGGCGACACCACGCTCGCGCGCATCGTCCGGCTCGTGCACGAGGCGCAGGAGGCCAAGTCGCGCACCGAGGAGCTGGCGCAGTGGGTGGGGCGCTACTACACGATCGTGGTGCTGGTGGCCGCGGTGGCGCTGGTGTTCATCCCCCCCTTCGTGCTGCATCAGGACTTCACCCGCTCCTTCTACCGCGCCATGACCCTGCTGGTGGTGGCCTCGCCCTGCGCGCTGGTGATCGCCACGCCCGCCACCATCCTGTCCGCCATCGCCAACGCAGCCCGCAACGGCATCTTGTTCAAGGGCGGCCGCCACCTCGAGGCCCTGGCGCGGGTGAGGGCCGTGGCGTTCGACAAGACCGGCACCCTCACCCACGGCCGCTTCGAGGTCACCGACGTGGTCGGCGTGGACGGCGCCCCCGCCGAGCGCGTGCTCGAGTGGGCGGCGAGCGCGGAGCGGCGCTCGCAGCACCCCATCGCCTACGCCGTGGTGCGCGCGGCGGCGGCGCGCGGCGTGGCCATCCGGCCGGCCGACGCGCTCACCTCCTACCCGGGCCGGGGGCTCACCGCGCGCCTCGACGGCGAGACCATCAGCGTGGGGACGCCCGCCCTCTTCGAGCAGCTGGGCGAAACGCCGCCGTCGGGGGCGGTGGAGGCCCTCGAGCGGTTCAACGGCGAGGGCAAGACCGCGGTGCTGGTGGCGCGCGGCGAGCGCTGGGGGGTGGTCGCGGCCGCCGACCGGGTGCGCCCCTCGGCCCGCGGCGTGATCGCGCAGCTGCGGGCCCTGGGCGCCCGCGCCGTGGTGCTGCTCACCGG
>JBBIHL010000465.1:0-2840 GCA_037447075.1 Candidatus Eiseniibacteriota bacterium
GCGCTCGCCAGCGGCTCGGCCCTGGCGCAGCCCGCAGCCCCGACGTCCGCCGCCCGCGGCCCCGAAGGCCACTGGCAGGGCACCCTCCAGGGCATGCTGCGCATCGTGTTCCACATCCATCGCGACTCGCTGGGGGCGCTCGCCGGCACCATGGACAGCCCCGACCAGGGCGCGTTCGGGCTCGCGCTCGACACCGTCTCCTTCGCCGGCGACTCGCTGCATCTCGAGCTGCGGCGGGTCCATGGCGCCTTCGCGGGACGCCTCGAGGCTGCCGGCGACAGCATCCGCGGCCGCTGGGCGCAGGGCGGCTTCGCGCTGCCCCTGAACCTGGCGCGCCAGGCGAAGCCGATCGAGCTGCGCCGGCCGCAGGAGCCGAAAAGGCCCTACCCCTACGCCGAGGACACGGTGCGGTTCGAGAACCGCGCCGGCGGCGTGAGCCTGGCCGGCACGCTCACCCGCCCGAGCGCCGGCGGACCGTTCCCGGCCGTGCTGCTCATCACCGGCTCGGGGCCCGAGAACCGCGACGAGGAGGTGTTCGGCCACCGCCCGTTCCTGGTGCTGGCCGACCACCTGACGCGCGCGGGCCTCGCCGTGCTGCGCGTGGACGACCGCGGGGTGGGGGGCTCGACCGGCAGCCAGCGCACGGCCACCAGCCAGGACTTCGCCAACGATGCGCTCGCCGGGGTCGAGTTCCTGAAATCCCGAGCGGACGTTGACCCGAAGCGCATCGGGCTCGTCGGCCACAGCGAAGGCGGCCTCATCGCCCCGATGGCGGCGGTCCGCTCGCGCGACGTCGCCTTCATCGTGCTGCTGGCGGGCCCGGGGCTGCGCGGCGACTCCCTGCTCCTGCTCCAGAACGCGGCGTTGCTGCGGAGCACCGGCGTGAAGGAGGAGTCGATCGCGGGCCAGCTCGCCGCCATGCGGCGCGCGCTCGCGCGGGTGGTGGAGGGCGCCGACAGCGTCGCGCTGTTCGGCGCCGCGCGCGAGATGGTCGAAGCGCAGCTCGCCGCGGTTCCCCCCGAGCAGCGGCCGGCGTTCGGCAGCGGCGACTCGCTGGCGGTCGCGGCCACGCGCCAGTACCTCCGGCCCTGGATGCGGTTCTTCGTCGGCTTCGACCCACGCCCCGCGCTGGAGCGGGTGAGCTGCCCGGTGCTCGCGCTCAACGGCGGCAAGGACCTGCAGGTGACGCCGCGGGAGAACCTGGCCGGGATCGAGCAGGCCCTGCGCGCGGGCGGGAACCGGGACTTCACCGTGAAGGAGCTGCCCGGGCTCAACCATCTGTTCCAGCGGTGCACCGCCTGCACGGTGGCCGAGTACGCGCAGCTCGAGGAGACCCTCGCGCCCGCGGCCCTGGAGGAGCTGACGAGCTGGATCCTGGCGCGCACCTCGAAGCGACGATGAAGAACCGGCTGCGCGTGCTGCGCGCGGAGCGGCAGTGGTCGCAGGGGGATCTGGCCGAGCGGCTGGGGGTCTCGCGCCAGACGGTGAACGCGCTCGAAACCGGCAAGTACGACCCGAGCCTGCCCCTGGCGTTCAAGATCGCCCGGCTCTTCGGCCGCGCGATCGAGGAAGTCTTCGACGACGACCGGCGGTCGTGATCCGGCCGCAGGCGAAGAAGGAGGAGCCCACGATGCCGAACACCACCACCCTCAAGCACCCGACGAGGCGCGACATCGGGCTCACCTTGCTGCTCTACGCCGCCATCATGGCGGCGTCGCTCGGGCTCGCGGCCCTGCGGCCGGCGAGCACCGCCTCGGTCCTGGGCTCGGCCGCCGCGGCGGCGGGAGGCACGCTGGCGATGGCCCTCTATCTGGCGCGGTGGACGCCCTATCCCCGCTGGGGCTTCCTGGGCGCGGCGGGGGTGATGGCCGCCGGCATCCTGGGGAGCACGCTCCTCGTCCCGGACGCGGCCGCGTGGACGAGCGAGGTGAAGCCCATGCTGTGGATGCACCCCTGGTTCTTCATGGTGATGGCGTGGATCCCGCCGGGCGCGCGGTCGGGCTGGTGCGCCGCCGAGGCCCCGTGGTCCGGCTGGCTGCTGGTCGGCGCCGGCGCGCTGCTCTCGGCGCTGCTGTGGACGACGCTGCTGCTCGCCCGCGTGATGTAAGGCGCCTGGCCCGGAGGCCGAGATGAGCGTCGTCACGATCCGCTACTGCTCGTACTGAATCACCGCCCTCCAGGCCGCCCGGGTGGCGGCCGAGATGCGGCGCACGCTGGGCGTCGAGCCCCAGATGGTCCATGGCCGCTACGGGGAGTTCAAGGTGCTGGTGGATGGGGAGCCCGTGGTCGAGAGCGGGGCGCTCGGGTTCCTGGGCGTGCTGCCCGGCGTGAGCGAGGTGCTGGCGAGAGTGCGGGAGCGGCTCGGCGGCACGTAGCCGGCGGCCTCGACCTGCGCGGCGCGGCCTGGGGGTGGGGACCACCTGGGGGCGGAAGGAGCCCGTGATCCAGGCGATCCGGCGGTGGCCCGCGCCGGGCTCCCCCGCTACAATGCGCCCGTCCCGACCCGGTCACGCATCGAAGGAGGCCGCCCATGTATGCAGGCATCAACCCCGGCCGAGGCGTCGCGGTCGCCCTGGCGCTGCTTCTCATCGTGACCGCCGCCGCGGCCGGAGGCGTCTCGCGCGGCAAGGTGAAGAAGGGCATCTACGCGTCACCGCTGGGTGATTTCACCGTGCCCGTGCCCTCCGGTCTGGGCATGCGCGTGTCCGACGCGTTCAACAAGGAGGCCGGCATCGGCGCCGTTTCCTTCCACGACGACTTCGCCAGCCTGGACGGGATCGCCTGCATGTGGCTGACCCCTGAAGGCCAGGCCGCACTTGCCGACTCCACCCGGCACCTAG
>JBBIHL010000466.1:0-2837 GCA_037447075.1 Candidatus Eiseniibacteriota bacterium
TCCTCGTGGTCGCCCAGAAGCCAGGCCCGACGAGCGAGCCCACGACGGACGACCAGAGGTTCAGTTGGCAACGCACGGCCAGGGCCTATCGTGCCGTGTACCGCCGGGCGGCCGGCCGCCCGTTGACCGATGAAGACCGCGATCTATTGAGCTGGGACTGGATGCGGGACTCGAGACCTCCCGGAAGGAGCTGGCGTGAGGCGATTCATCGTGGATGACGGCGACGACGGGCGCAGGCGTCCTATCGGCCGTGGATGACGTGGGGGTCGACATGCGACACAGACACAAGACGCTCCGCGAGTGGTGCCGTAGGCGTCGCGACCGAGCGCGCGACATACTCCGGCGCGCGACGTGGCGGTGGCGGGCATTGCGCAGTCCCGTCATCGAGGTTGAAGGAGTGCGACTTTGGCTCGCATGGGGACTACCGTCTAGGGTCCTGGAGGCGCTGTTGACCGGCGTCTACGAGACGACCGAAGCCCGGATCGTTCGCTATGCCATTGAGCCGGACGACACGGTACTCGAGCTCGGCACCGGGCTGGGGTTCCTGGCGTCGCTCTGCTCGAAGAGGATAGGTGACGGACGCGTGCATACTTATGAGGCTAACCCCGCGCTCGAGCGGATTATCCGGAAAAATTTCAGGCTGAACGGGATCGCGCCGCGCCTGGAGATGTGCGTCCTTGGCGAGGAGGCCGGCTTCATCACGTTCTGGGTGATGGACACGTTCTGGAGTTCGTCCACGATCAGGCGGCATCCCAACGCCAGGCCGATTCGGGTTCCCGTGAAGCGTTTCAACGATGAACTGGGACGAATCAGACCGAGCTTCCTGATCGTGGACATCGAGGGCGGGGAGCACGACTTTATCCGGTACGCAAGACTCGATGGGGTGCGGAAGATCTGCATCGAGCCGCACCCGGACATCGTCGGCGCGGCGGCGGTGGTCGAGGTCGAGGCGTTCTTCAGGCGGCAGGGGTTCCGTGAGGACCGCACGGTGTCCGGACGTGAGCACAAGCTGTATGTCCGCGAATGCCGATCTGAGGGGTGAGACTGCGCTCTAGCCCACATGATTCACGAAGCAAGTTCGGAGGAAATGCGAACCGGCGTTTTGCCTAGCGTCGGCGCCGTAGCAGGCGTCCAGGCCCCGAAAAGACGGGTGGAGAAGGGTCGGGTGGCCGGGCACTCGGGCCACGCGGCGAGTGAGGCGACTGGGTGGCTCAGGGAGCACGTGTCCGACGGATCGCGGAGAGACAGGCGTCCTGCGGTGCTCCCGGCGGATGGCGGGATCGGATGCGGCTAAGCGGGCACCGCCCCGACCGCGCGCGCGAGCTGCGCCCAGGTGGCCCACCACGGGAAGCTCCGCGGCAAGTGCAGGACGATGCGGCGCACCGACCGCTCCACCCGGGCCGCGAGCTTGATGAGCCGCTCGCGGAGCGTCGGGACCTGGGCGTCGGCGCATGCAGTGCCGCTGGCCCGGCGCCGCAGTTCCTCCCACGGGAGGTAGGCGGCCAGGCTCAGCAACACCCGCGGCTGGTGCGCCCAGAACCGCGAGCAGCTGGTCCGGTCCATCTCCAGCCCGTGATGGAGTTCCTGGAGCCGGTTCTGCGCGTCCCCCCGCTGGCAGTAGAGCGCGTAGACCGTCTCGGGTTGGTGCGGCAGGCTCGTCACCACGAAGCGGGGTTGTTCTTGGGCGCGCGGCCCGGATGGCGCACGACCTCGGCCTTGATGATCACGCGCCGCGTGCGCCCCCAGGACTTGGCCGCGTACCGCGTCTCCCCGTAGAGCGGCGCCGTCTGCCCGGTGGCCTTGGCCAGCCTCCGGGCCTTGCCCATCAGGCGCCGCGCCCGCTTTTCCAGCCGCGCGTGGCTCGCCATGGCCACGACGTACTCGAGCCCGTGGCGCTCGAAGAAGGCGAACAGCTTCGGGGTCGCGAAGCCCCCATCCAGCCGCACCCGGACCCGGGCCGTCGGGAAGGCCGCCCGCAGCTTGCGGAGCAAGCGCCACAGCAGCCCCCGCGCCCCGCGGCTGGCCGGCGCATTCCCGGGCCGCAAGACGGCCGCCACGGCGTACTGCTCCGGCTCGTCGTTGAACGTCACCGTGGCCACCAGCGGCAGGTAGCACCAGGTGTCGGAGTGGCCGTTGAAGAAGCTGAACTCTTGCTGGCCGTGCGTGGGGTCGTCGGTGGGATCGAGGTCGATCGTGATGCGCCGGGCCCGACCCCGCAGGCGCCCGCGATGGAGCTCGATCACGGTGTCGGCGAGGACGTGTCCCAGGGCCCGCAACTCCCGCGGCCCCACCGCGTTCTCGAAGCGCGAGAGCGTGGGCTGGGAGGCCAGGCCCAGGCCGTCGAGCGGATCGCGGCCCAGCACCAGCTTGTGGAGGGGGTCGTGGGTCAGCCGCGCGGCGTCGTTGCAGTCGGCGTAGCCGCAGCAGAGCCCGAACACGCGCTGCCGGAGCAGGTCGACCGTCTCGTGCAGGACCTTGCCCGGCTCGCGCGGGTCGTCCAGACAGGCGGCCAGCCGCGCCGTCAGCCCCAGCTCGTGATCGAGGGCCTGGAGCAGCACCGCCCCTCCGCGCCCCTCTCCGGCGCCGCCCGGGCCGTCTGCCGGCTGACCGGGAGCGGCGGGGTCCGGGCCCCCCTCGCCGACCTCCCGAGGCCCTTGCCCGCTGGTCCGCCGACGCGCTACAGTTGGGCCAGCGAGGTGGAAGGGCGGGCCCGGGGTGACGGGGGACCGAGAACGGTGCCGCGGGCGGGGACCGAGAAAGCGGCTTATCACCGCCTAGCCTCGTGCTGCGTCCCGGGGGCATCGCGCTGGTCTCCGTCCCGCGGTTCCATGGCCTGC
>JBBIHL010000467.1:0-2833 GCA_037447075.1 Candidatus Eiseniibacteriota bacterium
GGTCACGCGCCGCCTGACCGCCGCGCCCACCACGGCCGCGCGATCCCAGCGGTCCCGGGCCCCGCTCCGCGGCCGGTCGCTCCGGGTCCGCCGTCGCTCTCTCCCCCCAAGAGCCATCGCGAGCCTCCCTTCTCGGATGCCGGGATGAATGCTCAGAACGCCGATGCCATCAACGTCACGTCCGCGTCTTTCCAGGCGCGGCGGAACTGGGCCTCCACCTTGGCGGCCGCGGCGTCCTTCCTCTGCGCCCGCAGGCTCCGGGCGAGGCCGAAGAGCGCCCAGCCGTTGCCCGGATTGCGCTTCAGGTCCTCGCGGTAGACCGCCTCCGCCTCGCGCGCGCGGCCCGCCTGGAGCAGCACCGCGCCCAGGCTGTGGCGCGTGGGGTAGAACCAATCGCTGGGCTCGTCGTAGCGCAGGGCGTCCTCGCCCTCGACCGCCGAGCGCAGGCGCTCGATCGCCTCGTCCCGGCGCCCCTGCTTCGCCGCGATTTCCCCGGCCAGCATGTCCCCGGCGATGGCGAGCAGCGCCCGCGTGGGGTTGAACCCCTCCATCGCTTCCGCCGGGATCCCCTGGGCGGTGCCCGCCAGGCTGTCCGCCTCCGCCCCCGCCTCCTCCAGCCGGCCGCGGGCCGCCAGCGCCAGGCCGCGCCCGTAGCGCCAGATGGCCTTCTCGAAGGCGAAGCCGGAGACCGGCGCCGGCTCCTTCAGGATGTCGTCCCAGCGTCCGAAGCGGGCCATCGCGAACATCGGGGCGGCGAGGAAGTAGTCGAAGCCCGGCATCGCCTGCAGCATCTCGAGCGAGGCGCCCGCCGCCGCCTTGCGCGCCGCGGCGATGGACTCCGCGCTGCGGCCCTGCATCATCGCCGAGTAGCACTGGAAGTGGTGGTTGTGCGCCATGTACATCCCGATGAAACCCTTCGTGCCCAGCTTGGCGGCGTAGGCGTCGTCGGCCTCGACCGCCCGCCGGTTGGCCTCGGTGGATTCCTCGTAGCGGCCCACCCGGTGGAGGATGTGCGCGGGCATGTGCACCAGGTGGCCGGCGCCGGGCGTGGAGCGCGGCAGGCGGCGGGCGCTGGGGAGCGCCCGCTCCGGCGTGGGCGAGGCCTCGAGGGCGTGGATATGGAGGTGGTTCGCCAGCGGGTGGTCGGGCCAGCGCTGGAGCGCCGCTTCGAGGGTGGCGAGGATCTCCGGCGTTCCCGGCTGCGGCTTGCCGTCCGCCGTCCAGTAGTCCCACGGATGCAGGTCCATGAGCGATTCGGCGAAGAGGGCCTGGACGTCCGCATCGTCGGGGAAGCGCTTCGCCAGCTCGCGCATCGCGTCCGCGTAGGCGGTCTCGAGCTTGACCTGCTCGGCCGGGTCCGCGGGCTGGGGGCTGGCGTAGCGCCTGGCCATGGCATCCATCAGCGCGCGCTCCACCGGGGTGGCGTGGGCCTGGCGCGCCAGCGCCTTGTGGATGGCCTCGTAGGCGGCGGCGGTGCGCTCGGGGATCGGCGGCACGTTGATGTCGCGGCCCAGGGCGTAGGCCGCGCCCCAGTAGCACATGGCGCAGTCCGGGTCGAGCCGGGCGGCCTCCTCGAAGGAGCGCTGCGCCGCCTCGCGGTCGAAGGCGTAGGCGAGCTGCAGGCCCTGATCGAAGTAGCGCTGGGCCTGGGGGGAGCGGGTGGTGATCTTGCGCCGCCAGTTGCCCAGGTCCTCGAGCAGCGGGTAGGCGCCGCCCGCCGCCGCCCCCGCCGCATGCGCGCGCGGCGTGGGCCAGGCCATGAGGGCCAGGACGAGCAGGGTGCCCGGCCAGCGGGGTGACGTCGCTCGCGGCATCGAGAGCCTCCTGTGGGGGCGAAGGGGCCCTTCGCGCGCCCGCCAGCCGGTGCGGGGTCGCGCCGTGGGCAATCGTTCGCCTGGAGCGCAAGCTAGTGGCGGCGCCCCGGCGCCGTCAACCGTCGGTTGGCCGGGGCCGCGTTTGCCGCGCATGATGGGCGCCGCTACCATGCCGCCCCGTGGCCGACGGCTCCCGCACCCTCCCCGACCTGGAAGAGGTCGCCCAGCGCGTCAAGCCGCTGGCCGTGGCCCTGGTCGCCGCCGCGGCGCTGATCGCGGCGTGGGTGCCGATCCCGGCGCTTCCGCCCCGCGCGCACGGCACCCTCGTGATCCTGGTCGTCGCCGCCGGCCTGTGGATGACCGAGGCGGTCCCGGTCGCGTGGACCGCCCTGGCCATCCCGGCGCTCGCGGTGCTGCTGCGCGTGGCCGATTCGCGGACCGCCTTCGCGGGGTTCGGCGATCCCATCCTGTTCCTGTTCTTCGGCACCTTCCTGCTCACCACCGCGGCCTTCGATCACGGGCTCAACGCCCGCCTGGCCCGCGCGGTGCTCGGCTCCCGCACCGTGAGCCGTGACCCGTCGCGCCTGCTCTGGGCGGTGGGGCTGCTGGGCTGCGGCATCTCGGCCTGGGTGAACAACACCGCGACCACCGCGCTCATCCTGCCGCTCGCCCTCACCGCCGAGGGGCGGGTGCCGCGGAGGCTGCTGGTGGGCGTGCTGCTGATGTCCTCCTACGCCCCTTCCCTGGGCGGGATCTCCACGCCGGTCGGGACGGCGCCCAACCTGATCGGCCTGCGGCGCTGGAAGCGGGCGTGGGGGAACGCGTCTCGTTCGCCCGCTGGTGCGCCGTGTTCGCGCCCCTGGCCGTGGTGAGCACGGCGCTGGCGGTGGGGTACTTCCAGCTCGTCGGCCGCCGCGGGCGCGCGCCGCTGGAGCGGGGCGTGCCGGTCGCGAGCGGCGTTCCCGCCTGGCCGCAGCGAGGGGAGCGTGCCGCGGGCTGGGCGGGTGCGGGGGCGAGCC
>JBBIHL010000468.1:0-2824 GCA_037447075.1 Candidatus Eiseniibacteriota bacterium
CGGCGGCGGCGGCCGCCATCGCCGCGGCGCAGACGCCGCAGCGCGCGGCATGCTCGCGGGCGGCCGCGGCACCTTGGGGCGGCATGCCCTGGTCGAGCCAGCGGGAGACGTCAGCGCAGGTCGTCAATCCCCACCCTGCCTTCCTGCTTGAGCCAGGCCGCGCGCAGCGCGGCGCGCACCCGGCCCAGGTGAGTCTTCACCGTGCCCTCGGGCATCTCCAGCGCCCTCGCCACCTGCTCCACCGAACCGTCCTCATAGTAGAACATCGTCACCACGGCCCGCTGCGCATCCGGCAGGGCGGCGACCAGCCGCTCCATGCGGCGCGCCCGCTCCCGCTGCTCGGCGCTCGCGTGCGCCGGCGGTGCGGAGGGGTCGCCGCCTGCCGCCTCCCCGGCCGCCTCATGAGCCCGCCGCGTCCGCAGCACCGCGGCCCGATCGAAGCTGCGGCGGGCCACGATGCGGTAGAGCCAGGTCGAGAAGCGCGCCTCGCCGCGGTAGCGCGGCAGCGCCAGCCAGGCGCGGACGAACGCGTCCTGGGCCACCTCCTCGGCATCGGCGGGCGAGCGCAGGATGCGCAGCGCCAGCCCGTAGGCCCGGTCCTTGAAGCGCTCCACCAGCGCCTCGAACGCGGCCGCGTCTCCGCTCCCGGCGCGGGCGACCAGACGCCCGACCTCGTCCTCATCCCCCAGCGACTTGGACGGGCCGGCCGGGTGTCCAGGCTTCAGCTTTTCGCCGGCGCCGGCCACGGGCCGCGGTCCCGCCCGAGAATCTTGAAACCCGGCCGGGGGTCGGCCCGGTCGAAGCAAGCGAAAACCCGATCCTGCGGCGGCTCTTCACCGCCGCGGGAGGCCTCGACCAGACCGAAAGGAGCCCGTGCCGCCATGTGGAGTCCGGATCCCGATTTCTTCGTGCCCTTCCTGATCTTCGCCATCCCCATCATCGCCATCATCGGCGGGATCACCGCCGGCATCGTGCGCACCCTCGGCCAGCAGCGGCTCATGGAGATGGCCGCGCGCGAGCGCCTGGCCGCCATCGAGCGCGGCGTGGACCCCTCCAAGCTGCCGCCGCTGCCCTGGGCCGATCCCAACGTCATGGGCGCCTACGGGTGGCGCTCGCTCCACCCCAAGGCCTGGGCCCTGCGCCTCACGATCGGGGGCATCATAGTGCTGGCCACGGGGATTGGCATCGCGGCCTTCCTCTACTTCATCGGGGCGGGGGAGAACGTCTGGGCGGTGGGGCTGATCCCCGCGCTGGTGGGCGTGGGGCTCCTGATCAGCGCCTTCATCGTGCGCGCAAGCGGCAGCGCCAACGGCGGCACGACCGGCCAGACGGGGTAGCGGCGGCCCCAGCGCGCGACGCCCCGTTCAGGGTCGCGCGACGGATTCGCCCTTCCACTCGCGGTAGGCCGCGGGAGCTCCCTCCTCGAACGAGACGTAGCGGGGCGCCCAGCCCAGCGCCCGGGAGCGCGGCGCGGCCACCACCTGGTCGAGCAGCAGCGCGTCGGCGACCGGTCCCAGCCCGCGGCGCGCCTCCCCTACCGGCTGGCTGCGGGTCTTGCCACCGCGCCCCGCCGCCCGGCTGGCCGCACGCGCGACCTCCACCACCGGGAGGGACGCACCGTCCACTCCATGGAAGATGCCCCGGGCGCGGCTCTCGGCGATCAGCCGATAGAGCGCACCAAGATCGTCGCGGTGCACCAGCGACCAGCGGTTGTCACCGGCGCCGATATAGACGCTCGCGCCTTCCTGCTCCGCCGAGGCGAACAGGGGCGCAAGCAATCCCGCCCGCCCACCGTAAACCAGCCCCGGTCGCACGACTGCGGTGGCGAGGCCGCGGCTCGCCGCCTCCAGCGCCCGCCGCTCGTGTGCCGGCCTCCAGGCCACCATCGGCAGGGCGCGCTGCGTGGAGGCGTCCTCGGCGGCGGGACGATCCCCGGTCTCGCCCAGCACCCAGACTCCCGACGTGAAGATCAGGCAGCGCGCCTCCCCTCCGGCGCGGGCCGCCTCGATCAGCGCGTCGAGGGTGGCGCCGTCCACGGCCGGGATGTCGGCCGCGTAGTCGACCGCCGCGTGGACGAAGGCGTCGAACCCGCCGATGAGATCCTTCCACGCCGCGGGATGCTGCATGCTGCCGCGCACGGCTCCGATGCCGAGCCGCTCGAGCCGGGCGGCGGTCTCGGCCGAGCGCGCGAGCCCGCCGACCTGATGGCCGGCGCGCAGGAACTCCCGCGCCACCGCGCCGCCCACGTAGCCGGTGGCGCCGGTGATGAAGACCTTCATGACGCTCCCCTCCCGCGGCCCCGGGTCGTCGCCGGGCGACGCCGCCCGGCCCTCGGCCGGTCATCCTGCCCCGCCGGCCGGGCCGGAGTCCACCTGCTCGGCTTCCACCGTGGCGTGGTCCCTGACCTCGCGCTATGTTCCGCCGCGTGTCCAGACCCGCCCGGTCCCTGATGGCGGCGCTGCTGATGGTGGCCGCCGCGGCGGCCTGGTGGCTGCACGCGCGGGCCTGGGACCTGGGCGGCCGCTCGCCGCTCCTCAACTACGACAGCGCGCAGTACGCGCTGGCGGCGCGGTCGCTGGCCGAGCAGGGCAGGCTCCAGACCACCTTCGCCCTGCCGCTGGAGCTCGCCCGGCACGGGCGCCCTCCCTGGCCGCTCGCCGTGGTGCAGCCCGGCCTGGTGCTGGTCGAGGCGGTCCTGTTCCGCCTCCTGGGCCCGCGCGAGTGGCTGGTGCTCGTCGCACCCGCCCTCGCCTTCGCGGCGCTGGCGCTCCTGCTCTACGCGGCGGGGGCGCGCATCGCCGGCCCCGCGGCCGGTGCCGCCGCG
>JBBIHL010000469.1:0-2823 GCA_037447075.1 Candidatus Eiseniibacteriota bacterium
GAGCGACGGGGGGGCGACGTGGTCGGCGAAGGTGCGGGTGAACGACGATCCGCCGGGCTTCGACAATGCCCTGCCGGAGATCGAGGTGGACCCGAGCGGCCGGCTGCACGCGGCGTGGTACGACCGGCGTGATGACCCGGTGTGCGGGACCCGGGCTCACACCTACTGGACCTTCTCGGATGACGGGGGTGGCTCCTTCGCCCCGGCGCGAGCGGTGAGCAGCCAGGCCAGCACCTGGCAGTTCGTGGGGACCGGGATTCCCAACATCGGCGATCACCTGGCGCTCGAGGCGAACGGGAACCAGGTGTTGGTGCTGTGGGCGGACACCCGCGACGGGCTGCCCAACGTGTATGGGGCGCGGATCGAGCCCGACCCCACTGGAACGGTGGTGGGGGGCTTTGCCGCCGAGCTCGCGGCCGGTGGGGCGGTGCGGCTGCGCTGGTGGGTGCGGGAGGCAGCGGGGCTGCGGGGCTTCCGGGTCCTGCGGTACGAGGGTCGCGCCGGGGAGTTCACGCCGCTCCAGGCGGAGTATCAGCCCGCGGGGCGGGCGGGCGAGTATGTGATGGAGGACCGCTCGGTCGTCGCCGGAGCGCTCTACCAGTATCAGCTGGAGGTGAGCTGGAGCAGCGGCGCTGTGGAATGGGAGGGGCCGGTGGAGGTTCAAGTGCCGGGGCTGGCTTGGCGCGGTCTGGGGCTGCAGGCCACGCCCAACCCCTTCACCGAGCAGGTGGAGCTTCAGCTGGCGGGGCTGGGCGGGTCCCAGGCCTGGGTCGGGGTCTACGACGTGGCCGGCCACTTGGTGGCCAGGCCGCGCCCGGGCCCCTTGGGCGGGGACACGATGAGCATGGTCTGGGACGGGCGTGACCGGCAGGGACGGCCCGTGCCGGTGGGGGTGTATCTGGTCGAGGCGCGGGCCGGGTTCCAGCGGGTGGTCACGCGGCTGGTTCGCATTCGATGAACCGCCGCTCTTGGCGGTGGTGCGTTTAGCAGGAGGGATGCTGTCTCGCGGACTTGCGGCGCACGTTTGGGTCCGCGACGCTCATCGCAGCATGATGATGCGCGTCCAGCTCTCCCGCCCGCCGATCACCGCACGCGCGAAGTAGACTCCGGCCGGGACCTGACGGCCAGAGTCGTCCCGGCCGTCCCAGTCGAGGCGGCGGGAGCCGGGCGGCTCCCAGCCGTCGGCGAGGGTGCGAACGCGTCGGCCGAGGATGTCGTACGCCGCGACCTGGACCGCGGCGCCGGTGCCCGGCACCCGGAAGACCAGCCGCACCTGGGCGTCCGAGGGGTTGGGCCGGGCCTCGATGTCGCCTGCCGGCTGCTCCGGGAACGAGACCGACGCGAAGCCCTCGTCGAAGAGCCGCTGCACCTCCCGGGAAACAAGGCGCAGCTCGGCGACGGAGGCGAGCCGATCCGGCCCGTGACCCACCACCAGCGCGGCGTTCACTTCCTGCGTGTCGCCGGGGGCGAAGGTGAAGGGACCGGCCGCCAGCACCATGTGCGGGTGGGGCACCGCGGTCTCGACCCATCCCGAGCCCGTCACGGGGTCTCCCCAGGAGTAGAAAGGCGTCGGCTGGCCCGTGGTGCCGTCCAGCATGGGAGCGCCCCAGGGGAAGACGCCGCGCAGCACGTCGTAGAACTGGAGCGAATCCGCGGGATCGGACCCGTTGGGGTAGGCGACGAACGACCGCATGCGCAGGGGGCCACCCGCGGCCGGGTCGCGTGGACCCCGCAGCAGGTCGAGCCCCACAGCGGGGCCGGCGGTGCCATAGACGCCGCTGCCGTCGAGGCGATAGGCATAGCCCAGATCGAGTGACGTGTCGCAGGCGGCGGGGGTGGCGTCGAGGCCGGGATGTGGGTCCAGGAAGAGGCCCACGTAGGCGCTGTCGAGCGGGGCCGTGCCCTTGTGGATGATGCGGTATCGCAGGAAGACGGCGTTGCCAAGGCCGCCCGGCCGGTCGAATCCGAAGGCCGTGAGCTGGACCTCCGCGCCGATCGGGGTTCGAGGAACGGGACTTTGGCGCACACGGAACGGAGGCGTGGAGTCCGCGTCATTGAACGCCGTCCACAGCATCTGGTCCCCGATCATTCCCGGTCGCGTGCCGGTCGGGTCCAGGGGGGCTCCCAGCTCCGCCGCGCGCCCCACCCACTCTCCCCAGCCCGCCGTGTCCGCCCGGGAGACCTTGTAGACCTTGAACCGCACGGGATCTTCCTGGAAGGTGCCGCCGACCATGGGTCCCTGCGCGTAGTCCCAGCCGAACTCGGCGATCGCCGTGCGGATCCGGGCTCCCGCCTTGCCCGCGAGCCAGAGGCCGCCGGCGTAGGCCAGCGCCTTGCCGGACCCTCGCGGATACTCCAGTCCCGGCTCGAAGCTGGCCAGATCCCAGGCGAATGAACCGACGTTCGAGACCAGCATGGCCAGCGTGTTCACGTCAATGCGCTGACTCTGCTGGTAGGGCGGTGGATCGCCGGCAGGCGGTCCAACGTGAGCCCATGCGGTCGCACCGGCCAGCAAGAAGAGCGCCGAAGCGAGTGCCATCCGGAAGGGAGGCGGGACGAGCGTGCGGCTTTGGTGCGGCACGGTGGGCATTCGACTATCCTCTGCCCGCCGGCGCGAGGCGGGAGGCGCGCATCATGGTGCGTGCGAGAGGGAGCGTAGCACCCGGATTGGGATCGAGGAAGGCGGGCGCCGCGTGGGCCTTGGTGCGCCGTGCGTGCGACAGGAGTGCCGCCGTGGCCGGCGCCGGCGTTCCCCCGCGGGCATGACCGTTCGCCGCATGCTCGGTGCCCTCGCCGCCGTCGTCCTGGCCCTGCTGGTCCTCC
>JBBIHL010000470.1:0-2812 GCA_037447075.1 Candidatus Eiseniibacteriota bacterium
CGGCGCGACCGGCTTCATCGGCCGGCGGCTGGTGGAACGCCTGACCGTGGCCGGCCACCCGGTGGTGGCGCTGGTGCGGCCCGGCTCGACCGCGGCCCCGGCCCCGCAGGTCACGGCGGTCCGCGGCGAGCTCTCCGACGCGTTGGCCCTGGCGCGCGCCTGCCGGGGTTGCGACGCGGTGGTGCACCTGGCGGCCGCCACCGGCGTCGCCGACGAGCGGGTGGCCTACGCGGTGAACGTCCAGGGCACCGAGCGCCTGCTGGCCGCGGCGCGCGAGGCCCGCGTGGGGCGCTTCATCTTCATCTCCACCATCTCCGCGCTGCGCGAGAGGATGGGCCCCTACGGCCGCACCAAGCGCCGGGGCGAGGAGCTGGTGCGCGGCAGCGGGGTGCCCTTCGTCATCCTCCGTCCGTCCCTGGTCTATGGCGAGGGCGCCGTCGGCTTGTTCGCGGCGCTGGCGCGCTACCTGCGGACGCTGCCCGTGGTGCCGGTGATCGGCAGCGGCGAGATCGAGCTGGATCCCATCCACCTCGACGACGTCTGCGCGGTGATCGAGCAGTGCCTGGCGCGCGACGACGTGCTGGGCAAGGCCTACGACCTCCTGGGGCCCGACCGCGTCACCTTCAACGAGTTCCTGCGGCGGCTCTCCGCCGAGATCCACGTGCGCAAGCCCTTCGTGCACCTGCCCGGTTGGCTCGCGCTGCTCGTGGCGCGCGCGCTGGGGCGGCTCTCGCCGCGGCCGCCGCTCTCGGTGGACAACGTCCTGGGGCTCACCTCGCCCGCGCGCGTGGACCGCGCCCCGGCGCAGCGCGACTTCCCGCTTCAGTGGACCCGGCTCTCGGCCGGCCTCAAGGGGCTGGCCCGGGCATGATGCCGGAGACGCGAGGCCCGGGCGCGGCGGCCGGCGGACGCCCCGCGCTCCGGACGTTGCCCCAGATCCCCCTGCTCGAGACGGACCCGCGCCCGCGGCGCCCGGTGCGGGTGGGAGTGGTCGGGCTGGGCAAGATGGGCGTGGCCCACACCGCCGTGCTCACCATGGTTCCCGACGTGGAGGTCGTGGGGCTGGCCGACCACCACGCGCCGCTCGGCCGCAGCGTGCGCGGCATGGGCTTCCAGGCCCCCTTCTTCCGCTCGGCGGAGAGGCTGCTCGAGGCGGCCCGCCCCGACGCCGTGTGGGTATGCACCCAGCAGAACGCGCACTGGCCGGTGGCTCGCCTCTGCCTGGAGGCCAAGGCGGCGGTGTTCGTGGAGAAGCCGCTCGCGCACACGCTGGAGGACGCGGCGCAGCTGGCCGCGCTCGCCGAGACGAAGAAGCGCCCGGTGGCCTGCGGCTACACGCTCGCCTTCCTTCCGGTGTTCGCGGCCGCCCAGCACGCGCTCTGGCACGGCGCGGTGGGCCAGGTGAAGCGCGCCTCCTCGTCCATGTACCTCTCCCAGGTGTTCGGGCCGCAGCGCGGCTGGATGTACGACCCTGCCCGCTCCGGCGGGGGAGTGGTGGCCAACATCTCGTCGCATCTGCTGTTCCTGCTGCGCTGGTACCTCGGCATGCCCGTTCGGGCGCGCGGCACCTGGCAGAAGCTCTACGGCCGCGTGGAGGACGAGTTCCACGGCGCGTTCGTGCTGGCCAACGGCGCCGAGATCGGCTTCGAGTGCTCCTGGAGCGTCTCGGGCTATCCGCTCTCCGCGGTGGTGATCGAGGTCGAGGGCGACAACGGCAAGCTGCTGGTCTCCAACGACGCGCTGGAGCTGGACCTCGCCCAGCCGCGCGGCGGCTGGCCCGCGGGCCACACCTGGGTGCGCCACACCGAGCTGCCCCAGCCTGCGCGCTACGACGTGAACGGCGAGGGCTACTACCTGGAGGACGCCCACTTCCTGACGTGGGTCTCGGGCGGGGCCGAGCCGCCGATCACGGTGGAGAAGGCCCTGGACGTGCAGCGCATGATGGCCGCGCTCTACGACTCGGCCGCCCACGGCGGCCAGACCGTAGCGGTGCCCCGGTGAAACGCACCGACTTCGGCCCGCCGGCCCTCCTGCTCTCCACCGAGTCGCTGCTGGGCGTGACGCGCGTCTCGCGCGGACGCATGCTCGAGACCATGCGTCGCTACCAGGAGCCCAAGCCGCTGGCGGTCGCGTTCTCCAAGGCGATGGACGCCGGCGCGAACGGCGTCCTGGTGACGCCCACCGCCCTGGTGCGCGGCGCGCTGCGGGAGCTCGAGCGCAGGCTGCCGCTCTACGCCCTGCTGCCCAACGTTCCCCAGTACGTGCGCGACTCCTCCGACGCGGGGTTGATGGGCGCCGCCCTGAAGCGCGTCCGGGGCGCGGGCCCCGAGGCCCTGGTGGGGCTGGGGCTCACCGGAATCGCCCACCTGCGGCTGGTGCTGCGCGGCGACTTCGCCGGGCTCGTGCCCCTGCTGGTCGAGCTGGAGAGCGCCGGCCTCGGTCCGGGGAGCATCGAGGCGGTGATCCTGGCGGCGCCGCTCACCGACCTGGCGCTGGCCGGGAGCCACCGCGCCTGCTTCGAGCGCTACGTGCGCTACGTGCGCCGGCGGTTCCGGGCGCGCGCCGGGCTGGAGACCCACAACCTCGGCCACCTGCTGGCGCGCCTGCGCGAGTGGGGCGTGGCCCCCGACCTGGTGGTGGGACCGGTGAATCCGCTCGGGCTGCTGATGAAGCCCACGCCGGCCGAGACCCTGGCCGAGCTCGAGCGGTCCGCGGTGCCGGTGGTGGCCAAGGACGTGTGCGCGGGGGGCACGGTGCCGCTCGAGGAGGGCGCCCGCTTCGCCCGGGAGCGGGGCGCACGCGGCGTGGTGGC
>JBBIHL010000471.1:0-2798 GCA_037447075.1 Candidatus Eiseniibacteriota bacterium
CTCGGCGCAGGCCAGCAGGCCCCGCGCGGCCGGGCGCGGGCTGGCGGGGGGCCAGAGCCTGGACCTCACGGTGGGGGTGGGCAGCTACTACGACGACAACCTGCTGCAGTACTCCGACCAGCAGATCGCGGACTTCGACTCGGGGCTCTACCCGTATCGCTACGGGGTCGGGAGCATCGGCGACGTGGTGCTGAACCCGGCGCTGGCCATGCGGTGGGAGCTGGACCAGGGGCGCGGGCGGAGGCGGGCGTTGCGCGTGCGCGGCGAGGGGAACTTCCACGGCGACGACGGGACGGCGGACTTCCGCGCCGCCAGCGTGTCGTGGCGCGAGAGCTTCCGCCGGGACCGCCGGCTCTCGCTCGGCTACTACGTGCTGCCCGGCTACTACCTGCGCCAGCTGCACGACGAGGACCTGCTGGCGCTGCCGCCCTCCCAGCGCTACCCGCGGGCGGAGTTCGACCTCCAGATCGGCTCCGTGGCCTGGCGCCAGGCCATCGCGGAGCGCACGCGCCTGGAGTTCTCCTACCAGTACGAGAACCGGCGCTACGTGCCCGAGTTCCGCGAGCGCGACTCCGGCACCCACATGGGCGAGGCGGCGCTGAGCTGGCACCGGCTGCCGCGGCGCTCGAGCCTCACCCTGGGGGGCGGCTACCGGGTGAGCAACGCCCGGGGCAGCGACGGGGACGAGCTGCCGGGCGTGCCGCCCGACGACCCCGACGTGAGCTACCACGGCGTGGTGGCGTCGCTGGGCGGGGACATGGAGCTGGCCCGCGGGTGGAGCTGGCAGCTCTCCGGGGACGTGGGGTATTCGCTCGCCACCCGCGCCTACGACTCCGGCCGCCCGGCCGACACCTACTACTACGGGCGCAACGACCTGCTCAACGCCTTCGAGCTGGGGCTGGGCGTGGGCTTCCTGCGGCACTGGAACGCGCGCGGCTTCTACCGGCTGGAGCACAACCGCGCCGACCTGGGGAGCTCGGCCCCGGCCGGCTCGGAGGTCGGCAGCTACCGCGAGAACCAGGTGGGGATGGCGCTGCAGTGGTCGGGCGAGGTGTGGAAGCGCCGCGGGGGCCTGGGGGCCTCCGACGCCGACGCCGCGCCGATGAGCGCGAAGCAGCCGTAGCGTTGGCGTAGCGGGGAAGCCCGGGGCGCGCGGGCGATGGGTGAAGGCCCCGCGCCCGGGGTGGCGGGCAGGGTGGCACGGGGGGGCTTGCCCGTGCTTGACGTTTACGCAGATTGCGTAGATTCTTACGCAATATGCGTAAGTCGCGCCGGCCCCTGGATGCCCTGTTGCCCCGGACGCGCCAGCGCCTGCTGTCTGCCGTGCTCATGCAGCCCGAGCGCTGGTGGTACCTCAGCGACCTCGCCAAGCGGCTTGGCGTCATGCCGTCCAGCCTGCAGCGGGAGCTCTCTGCCCTGAGCGAGGCCGGCATCCTCCGGCGCAAGCGCGAGGGCAACCGGGTCTACTTTCAGACCGACCCGGAGTGCCCCTTCATGGGCGAGTTGACCGGCCTGATCGCCAAGACCGCCGGCTTGGTGGACGTCCTCCGGGACGCACTCAGGCGCCTCGAACGGAGCATCCGGGTTGCCTTCGTCTACGGGTCATTGGCACGAGCCGAAGAGCGGTCGGCCAGCGACATAGACCTCTTCGTGGTCGGAAGGCTCACGCTGACCGGACTGGGACCGGCGCTAAGGCGCGCGGAGGAGCGCCTCGGGCGGGCTGTCAACGTCAGTCTGTTCACCGCGGACGAGCTCTCGCGAAAGGCACGAGCTGGAAGCCACTTCGTGCGCGACGTCCTGGGGAAGGAGAAGCTGTTTGTCCTCGGCACCGCGCGTGACTTGGAACAGGCTCTGCGCAGATAGGCGTGCCGAGCCGCACGAGGCCACCTCCCAGGAGTTCCTGGCCCTGCGCGGCGTCATCGAGCGCAACCTCGCCGATGCGTCGCTCGCGGGGCTCTCCGCGGACAACCGCTTTGGGCTCGGCTACGAGGCCGCGCTCCTGATCGCCAAGATGGCGATTGCCTGCGCGGGCTATCGAGTGAAGGGACCCGAGGCCCACGCAACCACTTTCCAGGCGCTCGCTCTGGCGATGGGTCCGGCTGTCTCGAAAGAGGTAGCATACTTCGACCGGTGTCGGCGCAAGCGAAATGTGCTGAGCTACGAGTTCGCCGGCGCGGCGAGCGAGAGCGAGGCGGCGGAGATCCTGCGCCGGGCGAGGAGGCTGTGGGAGGGAGTGGAGGCCTGGATCGCGCGCCGGCGCCCCGACCTGGCCAGGTGACGAGGGGCGGGGCGAAGGGGAATGCCGCGCGACCTCTCTGTCCCCCCCCGCGCCCTTACGGCGTCCAGACCACCTTCTGCGAGGCGCCGCGGCCGCCCGAGAGGTCCACGCGCACGAAGTAGATGCCGCGCATGGCCGGGCCGCCTTCCAGCGTGCTGCCGCCCCAGCGCAGCACGTGCGTGCCGGACTCCAGGTAGAGCGTGGGGAACGAGTAGACCAGACGGCCGGCCAGGTCGAACACGCGCACGCTCACCTGCCCCGGGCGGGCGAGCGAGAAGCGCACCGCCCCGGGGCCGGCGGTCATGAGCTCCGAGATCTCGGTCCCGGCGGCGGCGCGCGCGGGCCCGGCACCTGCCGGAGCCCGACCCGCCACGCCCAGGACGGCGTCCACCTCCCGCAGCGAGAGGCGCAGGCCGGGGACTCGCCCCTCCTCCACCACCCACATCCCCGCGCCCGCGGCGGCGACGGCCCAGCCTCCCGCGGCATCGGGCCGCAGCGCCAGCAGGTAGTCGCCGCCCAC
>JBBIHL010000472.1:0-2797 GCA_037447075.1 Candidatus Eiseniibacteriota bacterium
GGCGAGCTCGCCGCCGAGGACGTGAAGTTCACGGTGGAGCAGAACCTGAGGCCCGACGTCCCGGGCGGCTCGGCCCCCTTCTTCCGCAACCAGCTCGACCGCATCGAGACGCCGGACCAACACACGGTCGTGCTGCACTTCAAGAACCGGGCGGTGGCCCGGCGCTGACGCGGGAGGCGGACCCCCATGGTTGAGCAGGCCATCGGGCTGGGGCTGGTGATCAGCCTGGTCTTCTCCGAGACCCTGGGCCTGGCCGCCGGGGGGATGGTGGTGCCCGGCTACCTCGCGCTCATGATCCACGAGCCGCTGCGCATCCTGGGCACGGTGGGGGTGAGCCTGCTCACGCTGGGCGCCATGAAGCTGATGTCGCGCTACATGCTGATCTACGGCCGGCGCCGCATCGTGGTCGCCGTGCTGGTGGGGTTCGTCTTCGGCTCGCTGTCGCGGGACCTCTTCCTCTTCAAGCTGCAGAGCCTCCCGCTCGATCTGCGCACCATCGGCTTCGTCATCCCGGGGCTGATCGCCAACTGGATGGAGCGCCAGGGCGTCCTGCAGACGCTGTGCGTCATGACCACCACCGCCGTGCTGGTGCGCCTGCTGCTGATGCTGCTTTCGGGCGGGAGCCTGATCCGATGAGGGGGCGGCCATGAGCCTGTCGCGTGCCTCCACGCCCGCCCTGGCGGGGCTGGCCGCGCTCGCGCTCTCCCTCTACGCGGTGGCCGAGCGCTCGGTGGCGCCGGTGCACGCCGAGGCCTACCGCAAGAAGCTCGAGGCGGTGCGGCTCATGCAGCGGGCCGAGGCCGCCATCCTCGAGGCCAAGCAGAAGCGCAACGTGCCGATCGACAAGCGCAACGACCCGGAAGGCTACGGCGTCATCGGCCCGCAGTTCACCCTCATCACCACCGACCGCGGGGCGCAGGCGGCCAAGATGCTGGCGGCGCACCCCAACTTCGCGGCCGCGGTCACCCAGCTCATGCTCCAGGCGGGCGTGGGGCCGGGCGACCGGGTGGCGGTGGGCATGACCGGCTCCCTGCCCGGGCTCAACCTGGCGGTGCTCTCGGCCTGCCGCGCCTTGGAGCTGGAGCCCATCCTGGTCACCTCGGTGGGCTCCTCCATGTTCGGGGCCAACGATCCGCAGCTCACCTGGCTCGACATGGAGCAGGCGGTGGCCGCTGCCCGGCTATGGCCCTACCGCTCGGTGGCGGCCTCGCTGGGTGGCGGCGGAGACGTGGGCCGCGGCCTCTCGCCGGCGGGGCGGCAGCTCTTGCTCGACGCCATCCGGCGCAGCGGGGCCCGCCTGCTGGAGCCGCCCAACCTGCTCGAGGCCGTCACGCAGCGCGTCGCCCTCTACGACTCGATCGCGGCGGCGGCCGGCCGTTCCATCAAGCTCTACGTCAACGTGGGCGGCGGCCTGGCCAGCCTGGGCGGCGCGCAGAACGGGCGCCTGCTCCCGGCCGGGCTCACGCGGCGACTGTCGGCCCGCAACTACCCGGGGCGCGGCGTGATCAACGTCTACGGCGAGCGGCGCGTCCCGGTGCTGCACCTGCTCCAGGTGGAGCGGCTGGCGCGCGAGTTCGACATCGGCGACCCGTCCTCGCGGCTGGCCCGCCCGGGGACCGGCCTGCTCTTCATCAGGTACCGCTACAACCTGTGGATCGTGACCGGCGCCGCCGCCCTGGTGCTGGTCGCCAACCTGTTCGTCCTGCGCCTGGATCTGCGCCAGCAGATCCTCGGCCAGCCGCACCCCGAGGAGGAACCTGCGAGATGAGACGCCTGTGGATTCTGTGGATCGCGGCCGTCGTGGCCGCACCCCCCGCCGCGGCGGCCGCCGCCGGCTGGGAGCCCATCGAGAAGCTCGTCGGTCACACGTCCGTCCCCGTGCGGATCGGAAAGGAAAAGCGGGTCTACTTCCGCCTGACGCCGCAGACGCCGCTGGTGGTGCCGCTGGAAGGGCCGGCCCGGCTGCGGGTCATCTCGCGCGTCGAGCTGGCGGCGGGCGGACCGGCCGTGGTGAGCTACCGCCTGCGCGCCACCTCCGAGGGCGGCGCGCTCGACGAGCTCTCGACCGAGAGCTCCGCGTCGAGCCACGCCCGTCTGGCCGACAAGCGCGCGCCGGTGGGCAAGAGCCGGCGCCTGGTGGTGCGAGTGCCGGCGGGGCCGCACCGCGTCACGCTTTCGCTGGAGGGCGCCCCCTCCGTGCTGGTGCGGCTCATGCGCGGGGCGGCGAGGGACGACGCCGAGGCCCTCGTCCCGCTCACCCCGGTTGCGGCCCCGCGCAGCGTGAGCGTGGTGGAGGGCGAGAGGTCCGTCCCCTACTACAGCGTGCTGCCGGGCCGGCCGGTCAAGCTCCGCGTGGTCGGGCCCACCACGCTCGACCTCACGGCGCGCCTGGACTTCGACTCGACCATGCACGGCGTCCAGACCTACCGGCTGGGCCTGAGCGAGAACGGCCGGCGCCTGCGCACGCTGGACTTCCGGACCACCCGGGCCTCGACCGCCCGCTACGCCGAGCTCAACGACCGCCTGCCCTCCAAGCAGGACCGGGCGCGGGTCCCGGTCGGCGAGGGCGTCCACGAGCTCAAGGTGGAACTGCTGCAGCCCGAGCAGGGGGCTGCCGAAGTACGGGTGAGGATCCCGCAGACGACTGCGGGGAACGCGGAGTGAAAGCCATGGAACGAATGGAGAATCTCATGACGACTTTCGGTGGCGGGACCGCAGGCCTCCGTCGGCTGGTCCGGGCCGCGCTGGCCGCGGGCCTGGCGGTTGCGGCGCTGGATGCGGCCGCCTGGGCGGCGGA
>JBBIHL010000473.1:0-2797 GCA_037447075.1 Candidatus Eiseniibacteriota bacterium
GGGCGAGGCGCCGCGCCTGCCGCTGCCCGGCGGCGCGAGCGGGGCCGCGGTGCGGGGGACGCGTGGCCGGGACGTGCGGGCCGTGGTGGACTCGGGGTCCGTGAGGGTGGACGCCCCGGCCGGGGACTACTGGGTGGAATGGCACGCGTGACCGGGCTGTGGCGCCGCATCACGCGCGGCCCGACCGGCCGCTGGAGCGTGTGGAAGTTCAACTGGCTCGCCATCCACAAGGTGATCGAGGCGCTGCGGCGCGTGGCCCACCACGCGTCCGGCGACCTGCTCGACGTGGGCTGCGGCGCGCGCCCCTTCGAGCGGATCTTCGCGGGGCGGATCCGCCGGGCGGTGGGCGTGGACCTGCCCGGCTCGCGCTTCACGGCCGGGGCGCGCGTGGACGCCTACGCCCGGGCGGAGGCGCTTCCCTTCCGCGACGCCTCGTTCGACACCGTGCTGGCCGTCTCGGTGCTCACCTACCTTCCCGAGCCGGGCCGGCTGGCGCGCGAGGCCGCGCGGGTGCTCAAGCCGGGCGGCGTCCTGCTGCTCGAGGCGACGCAGACCGCGCCGCTGCACGACGCGCCCCACGACTACTTCCGCTTCACTCGCTACGGCGCCGAGCGGCTGCTCGCGGAGGCGGGCCTCGAGTGCCTGGAGTTCGTGCCGATCGGAGGGATGTGGGCGCGCGTGGGCCTGGCGCTGATCGCGGGATTGAACCGCATCAACCGCGGCCCGGCGCGGATCCTCACCGAGCTTCCCGTCCGCGCTCTCTACGTGCTCATCCAGCTGGTCTTCGAAGGGATGGACCGCATGCTCGTCACCCGCGGCGACCACCTGGGGCACCTCTGCGTGGCCCGCAGGCCCGCGCCTCGCGCGTGAGCCGCGCGCCGAGGCCGCATGCCTTGACCGCCTTCCGCGGCGGGTGATAGGGTCCGCGCGTGCACGGCACGAGTCCTTCCGACGCGTCGGTGACCGACTCCGCCGGCGCTCGCGCACGCCCCTCGCCGTCGGCTCCGCCGCTCCCTGCCGCCGGCCGCCCCGTCTGAACCGCCTCATGGCGCTGGACCCGGTGCCGCAGGTCGCCATCAGCAAGATCATCGGGCTGCTGGAGGTTCTCGACGACGCGGGGGGCCGCTACGACGTCTTCCGCCTCGCCCGGGACATCAACTACGAGTTCGGCGAGATCCTGCAGGTCATCAAGGCCGCCGAGCTGCTCGACCTGGTCGTCACTCCGGGTGGGGACGTGGTGCTGACCGCCACCGGGGCGCAGCTCCTCAAGGCCCGGGTCAACCAGCGCAAGAAGATCCTCAAGGAGCAGATCAAGAAGCTGCCGATCTTCACCACGGTGGTGCAGATGCTGCAGCGCAGCGAGAACCAGCGTGCCGACAGCGACCTGTTCCGCGAGACCTTCGCCCTCCACCTGCCGGCCGAGGACTCGGACTCGTTGCTGGCCACGGTGATCGACTGGGGCCGCTATACCGAGCTGCTCGGCTACAACCCCGAGGATCAGGAGCTCTACCTGGACCAGGAGAGCTAGGGACGGGGCCGCTGGCCGGCGCGGCCCGGGGGGACGTGGCTCAGCCCACGATCTTGTTCTCGGTGGTGTAGAGCACCTGGCCGTCGGCCTGGATCCGCAGGATGTGCCGTTGCAGCATGGGACCGGCGGGGACCATGCCGCCCCGCCAGCTCATCACGCCCTCGCGCCGGCTCCACTGGAACTCCAGCTTCAGGTCGCTCGAGTTCTGCACCTTGAAGGGAAGCGTGGCGGTCCGGCCTTCGTCCAGGTGTTCGCACACCAGCGTCTGGCCGTCCACCACCACGCGGATCCGCTCGAGCCCCTCGCCGGCGTCGTTGATCACGACCAGGTCGTGGCCGGGGCGCCGGTTCACCAGCTCGGGCCATTTCTTCCAGCCGAACCAGGCGGCCAGGGCCAGCAGCGCCAGTAGGAAGAGCCGCTTCATGGCGAACCTCACGGGTGACGGTGGTCTCGGGCCGCGGCCGCTCGTGGACGCGCGGCCCCTTCCCGGGTTATCGGCCGCCCCGGGGCGCGCCCTGAGGCCGAAGCGGCCCGGCGCTACTCCGCCACCGGCCCTTCCCCGCGCCGCCCCTTGGCCTCCTCGCTCAGCAGGGGCGGGGCGTGGGAGTCGGGCAGGCGGCGGAAGGAGAGGTAGAAGGTGACGGCCGCGCCGGCGTAGAGGACCGCGGTCACGTAGTAGGGCACGGCGTAGCCGAAGCGCTCGATCAGCAGGCCGCTCACCGACGCGCTCACCGCCCAGCCCAGGTTCCACACCGTGTTGTTGATGCTCGCGGCGCGCGCCCGCAGCGCGGGGGGCAGCGCCTCCATCACGAAGGCGTTCTGCAGCGGGCTCGAGGCCTGCATCAGGGTGGCCCGCGCCCAGAAGGCCACCACCGCGACCCCCAGCCGGGTCTCGGCCCCCAGCGAGACCAGGAAGGGGAGCGAGAGCAGCTCCGACGCCACCGCGGTGCGCAGCTTGCCGAAGCGGGCCGCGAACGCCGGCCCCAGCAGGGCCGCGGCCGCGGTGCTGATCTGGGCCACGGAGAAGAACCAGCCGATCTGGGCGCTCGAGCACCCGAAGCGGGAGGCGAAGTAGAGGTTGAAGAACGGGATGACCAGGCCCGCGCCGGCGCCGATCAGGAGCGCGTTGAGCCCGATCGGGATCAGCCGGCGTCGCGCCTCGCGCTCCTCGTGGGTGAGCCGCTGCGGGTGGCGCGCTTCGCGCAGCCCGGGGAGCGCCGCCAGGGGGAGCGCCGCGCCGGCCGCGACCGCGGACGCCGCCACCAGCGC
>JBBIHL010000474.1:0-2790 GCA_037447075.1 Candidatus Eiseniibacteriota bacterium
CTCGATGCCGGCGCGCGGGACGTGGCGCGCGTGCTGGCCGCCTCGCTCGGCGACGCCTACGCGCTCGCGGGGCACCTGGGGTACCTGCCGGCCGCCTTCGCGGTGGCCGAGGCGGCGCGGCGCGAGGGCCTGGAACGGCTGCACGGCGCCTGGGCGCACTTCCCCGCCACCGTGGCCTATCTGGCCGCGCGCTGGAGCGGGGCCCGCTTCAGCTTCTCGGCGCACGCCGGGGCCGACCTCTACCGCTCGCGCGCCTTCCTGGGCGAGAAGCTGCGGGCGGCGGACTTCGTGGCGACCTGCGTCCGCGGCAACGTGGCGAGCCTGCTCGCCGCCGCGCCGGGGGAGGGGGCCCGCGTCCACTGCATCTACCACGGCGTGGACCTCGAGCGCTTCGATGGGCGCGGGCGGTCGCCGGCCGCGGAGCCGCTCTTTCTCTCGGTGGGAGGCCTGCGCGCGCCCAAGGGCTTCGACCACGGCGTGCAGGCGGTGGCGCGGCTGGGCGGGCAAGGTCTGCGCGTCCGCTACGTCATCGTCGGGGAGGGCCCGCGGCGCGCGGCGCTCGACCGTCAGATCTCGCGGCTCGGGTTGCGGGACCGGGTGGAGCTGGCCGGGGAGCTGGACCAGGTGCAGCTCCTGCCCCTCTACCGGCGGGCCTGGGCCCTGGTGCACCCCAGCGTGGTGATGCCCAACGGGCGCCGCGACGGCATCCCCAACGTGGTGGTGGAGGCCATGGCCATGGGGGTGCCCTGCGTGGGGACGCGGGCCGCGGGGCTGGAGGAAGCGATCGAGGACGGCGTGACCGGCTACCTGGCCCCCCCCGGCGACCCCGAGGGGCTGGCGGGCGCGATGCGCCGGGTGGTGGAGGGGCGCGAGGCCGCCGAGCGCATGGGCCGCACCGCCCGGGAGCGCGCACGCCGGGACTTCGACGTGGCTCGCAACTTCGAGCGGCTCGCCGGGCTGTTCGAGCGTGACGCGGTCCCGGTCGGGGAGCCCGCGGCGGCCGCGCGGGCGGGGGCCGCCCCATGAGGCCGGCAGTGGCGCGGGCGCTCTACTGGGGGGCCCAGGGTCTGCGCGGGGAGCCCGTGGCCCGCGTGCTGCGCGAGCTGGAGGAAAGCCAGCGCTGGGCTTCCGAGCGACTCCTCGCGCTGCAGCGCGAGCGGACGCGGGCGCTGCTGCGGCACGCCTTCCACAACGTGCCCTACTACCGGGAGGCCTGGTCGCGCGCCGGCTTCCGGGCGGGCGACTGGGAGGCACCCGACGCCCTGCGGTCGCTGCCGGCGCTGGAGAAGCGGGAGGTCCAGGACCACGGGCCCGCGATGCGCCCCCCGCGCCCGGGGCGCGCCCTGCCGGCCCGGACCTCGGGCTCCTCGGGCACGCCCGTCTCCGTCCTGCGCAGCCACGCCTCGTGGGCCCACGCCCACGCCAACCAGGCGCGCGCCTGGCGCTGGCACGGGGTGGAGGTCGGGGAGCGCCACGCCTACTTCTGGGGACTGGCCCTGGACGAGACCGGGCGCCGCCAGGCCCGCCTCAAGGACTGGTTCTTCAACCGCGAGCGCTGCTCGGCCTTCGTCCTCGACGGCCCGACGGCGGCGGCCTGGTTCGAGCGGCTGCGCCGGCGGCCGGCGGTCTTCGCCCTGGGCTATCCCTCGGCGCTCGCCGGGTTCGCCGCCGAGCTGCGCGCCCAGGGGCTGGACGGGAGGGCCCTGGGCTGGCGCGTGGTGGTGACCACCGCCGAGGTCCTGCACGACCACCAGCGAGACCTGCTCGCCGAGACCTTCGGCTGCGGGGTCGCCGACCTTTACGGCTGCGCGGAGGCGGGCGTGCTCGCCATGGAGTGCGAGCGCGGCGGGAGGCACGTGCCGGTGGAGTCGGTGGTGGTGGAGCGGATGGAGGGCGGCGACCACGGCTCGCCCCCCGAGTTGCTGGTCACGGACCTGCACAACTGGGCGCAGCCCCTGGTGCGCTATCGCGCGGGCGACCTGGTGGAGGCGGCGGAGGGGAGCTGTCCCTGCGGGCGGGCGCTGCCCCGGATGGGGGCGATCGTCGGCCGCGCGGGCGACACGCTGGTGCTGCCCGATGGGCGCCGGGTGAACGCCAACCTGCCCTCGTACGTCTTCAAGCACCACGCCGCAGCGGGCACGGTGCGCGAGTACCAGTTCGTCCAGTTCCCCGACGGTCGCGTGGAGCTGCGCCTCCAGCCCGGGCCCGGCTTCGGCGCGGAGACCGCGCGCACGATCCGCTCCGAGGTGGGCCAGGTGCTGGGCCTGCAGGTGGAGCTGCGCCTGATGGAGCGCTTCGAGCGCTCGGCCCGCGGCAAGCACCGCGACTTCGTGCGCGCCGAGGACGCCCCGTGACCGGCGGCGTGGGGGTGATGCACGTGGTGCAGGGCATGGGCACGGGCGGAGCCGAGTCCGTGGTGCTCGAGCTGGTGCGGGGGGCGAGCCCGGAGTTCCGCATGATGGTGTGCGCGCTCAACGAGGGCGGGGCCTCGCTCGAGGCCGCGCGCGCGGCCGGGGCGAGGACCTGGGTGCTCTCCAAGAGCGGCCGTCACGCCCACGGCATGGCCCGGCTGGCCCGCATCCTGCGCGAGGCGCAGGTGGACATCGTGCACGGCCACAACCCCACGGGGGCGCTCTACGGGACGTTCGCGGCCTGCTGGGCGGGAGTTCCGGTGCGGGTGCGCACCGAGCACACCCTGCGCTACCCCGGCCGCCACTCCGCGCTCTACCCGCTGCTGGAGCGGGTGCTGAACCGGCTCAACCAGCGGGTGCTGTGCGTGAGCGAGGCGGT
>JBBIHL010000475.1:0-2790 GCA_037447075.1 Candidatus Eiseniibacteriota bacterium
TGTGGAGCGAGTCGCCGTGCTGCTCCGGGCGGTCCGGGCGCGGTGGCGCGGCCGGCGCGCTCCAGCCGGGCCCCGCGGCGAGCAGCGATGCAGCGGCCGCGCCCGCGATGGACGCAGTCGGAACGAGACGGAACGGAAAGCGCAAGACGGAGCCTCCTTCTGCTGGTGGAACGCCGCGAAGGGCACGACGCCCGCGGCGCCGCGCGGGTCAAGCCAGCGGAAGGAGGCTCAGATCAGGAGGAAGGTGCTTTCGTGGATCCAGTCGCCCGGCTCGGCGTCGGGGAGGTGGGCGGCCGCCGGGGGCAGGACCGCCGCGGCGCGCGAACTGCGGAAGAAGCCTCCCAGGTCGTCCAGCCCCAGGCCGCAGTCCTGACAAGGACCACAGCCGTCCCCGCACGAGCAGCGATCGGCCAGCGCGAAGCCTCCCTGCGGCGGCGGAGTCCCAGCTGGCGCGGCCGACTCTCCGGCGATCCCGACGGCCACGTGACCGTCCTCCCCCACGCAGAGAACCAGCATGCTCTGCGGTAGGCCGGACAGGAGGGCCAGGAGCGCCAGGAGCGCGCCGAACCGCCTCGAAAGCGAGGTCATCGTGTCCCTACGTTATCGGCGCTCGTGGCGCGGAGTCAACGACGCGGTGAGGCACCGTTCGGGTCGGGAATGTCCCCGGGAGACAGGGTGACCGACGAGCCCGCACCACTCAAGCCCTCGCCCCCGGCGAGAACCTGCGCTTGAGCTCGAGCATCGGCCGCTCGACGATGGCGTAGCTGGCCGCCGCGATCGCGAAGGTCAAGCCGAAGCGCACGACGAAGAGCAGCGCGCGGGGAATGACCGGGACGACCTCGACGTGGCGCGGGTCGGTGAACCAGCCGACCGGCTGATGCCACAGGTAGACTCCGTACGAGATGCGGCCGATGGCGACCAGCGGCCGCCATTCGAGGATCGCGGTCATCCACCGATAAGGGGTCGTCATGACCTGAAGCAGCAGGATGCCGGTCGCGAGAGCGACCCACGTGAGCCCCACCTGGTGGTAGAGGAACTCGCCGTAGACGCGGGCGAAGAGGAACTGGTACGCGAGATAGACCATCGCCGGTATCGCCGCGACGCGCACCGCGGTGCGGAACCAGGCCCTTTGCGGGAGCGCGCTCCAGCTCAAGAACAACCCCAGCCCGCAGCCGATGAGCAGCTGGTCGGCACGGCCGTCCGTCCCGCTGTAGAGGCGAATCCACGAGGCCGGCGAGCTCCAGGCAACGACCTTGAACGCGGTGGAGGCCAGGGCGAGGAGCGCCACCACCCCATAGATCAACGCGCGCGGCGCCTTGAGGCGCAGCAGGCCCAGGAGGGTCACGGGCCACAGGATGTAGAACTGCTCCTCGATGGAGAGGGACCAGAGGTGCTTGATCGCGCACACGCCCAGGTGGCCCAGCGCCACTCCCCAGTTGGCCACGTAGAACGTGGCGGCGAGCGTCCACGCCCTGGGGACGAAGGGCGCGGTGACCAGGAGCACGACGAAGAGCGCCGGGAACAGGCGCAGCACCCTTCGCATGTAGAACCGGCGAAGGCTGATCGTCCCTCTCGCCCCCCATTCCTCGACCAGGAGCGTGGTGATCAGGAAGCCGCTCAGCACGAAGAACACGTCCACGCCCAGGAACCCGCCCTTGAGCCCCGGCAGGACGAAATGCCAGGACATCACGGACACCACCGCCAACGCCCGCACGCCGTCGAGGGCGGGCCGGTAGCCGAGCCGCGGTGCCGGCGGCGCGGGAGGGGGGCGTCGGCGTTTGCGCTTGGTCATCTCGCGGGCCGCAACGGTGGGCCGGGCAGCCCCACCCCCCAGGTTCGCGGCAGGGGCATGGGCGCGACCGCGCGGGCCGCCGTCGGAATCCAGGTAGAGCTCGCCATGTGCTGTCCGCGTACCATGATGGCGACGCAAACGACCGCCAGGGGTCGGAACGGCCTGCACGACGCCGCGATGCTTCAACCGTTCGTGGGCCGTGCCGAAACTGCCATTGCGTCCGCAGCCGAGCCCGAATGACGGGCGCCCGGACCCGACCGCACAGGATTCCCTTCGCGTTCAGCGAGTCTACGCCCGGCCCGGCGCCGCGCTCCAGGCAGAATCCTCCGCCTCGGCGTGGGTCTCCGAGTTCGACGACCTGCTCCACGTGTCCGGCTCGACTACCGACCCCTGCCGCCCGGCAAGCCCGCGCCCGCGGGGCTCGCGCTCGAGCACCCGCGCCCCGATCCCAGCGCCGGACGGACCCTGGTCCGCTCCGCGCTGCCGGCGGCAGGCCTGCGTCCACCTGGTGCGGCTGGAGGCCCCGGGAGGGTCGCTGACCCGGAAGGTGGCGGTCACGCCTTAGGCGGGTCGGGGGCGCGGCGGCCGCGCTGGTGGCCGCTCACTCCTCCGCCCGCGCCCCGCGCGGCCTGCCCACGGGGATCAGGTAGAGGGGCGCGTGGTCCGGCGGGAGCCCGAGCGCCTCCTGCACGCGCGCGTCGTCGAAGGCCCCGATGGGCACGGCGCCCAGGCCCATGGCGACCGCCTCGAGCAGGACGTTCTGGGCGGCGTGGCCCGCCTCCAGGTGTACGTAGCGCGGCGCGCGCGCCCGGCCGTACTTGCGCTCGGTGCGGGCGTAGACGCCCGCGATCACGAGCACCGCGGGGGCCTCGCCGACCGGCTCCTGGTCGTGGGCGGCCCGGCGCAGCGCGCGCCGCGGGTCGCGGTCGGAGAGCCGCACCAGCCGGTGCCCTTCCGGCTGGTAGCGATGGACGCCCGCCGCGGTGGCCAGGTAGAGC
>JBBIHL010000476.1:0-2056 GCA_037447075.1 Candidatus Eiseniibacteriota bacterium
GGTCCGCCTCCAGGATGACGTCGCCCGCGGCGGCGCCGCTCACGGGCCGTGCCTCCAGCCGCCCGGGACGTCCACCCCCGCCACCGGCGCGCCGCTCTCGTAGAGGACGCAGCTCACGGCGTGCCCGCCCTCGTCGACCACGGCGGCCGGGCGCGCCGCCCAGCAGTCGGGTCGTGCCGAGAGGCAGCGCGGATGGAAGCGGCAGCCGGGCGGCGGCGCCAGCGGGGAGGCCACGGTGCCGGGAATGCCGGCCAGCCCCTGGGCGCGGTCGGGGTGGCAGGCGATGAGCCCCCGCGTGTACGGGTGGCGCGGGCGCTCCAGGATCTCCGCGGTGCGACCCGCCTCCACCGACTGGCCCGCGTACATGACCATGACGTCGTCGCAGAGCTGGGCGACGACACCGAAGTCGTGCGTCACGAAGAGCATGGACAGCCCGAAGCGGCGCGCCAAGTCGCGGAGCAGGCGCAGGATCTGGAGCTGCGTCGTCACGTCGAGGGCCGTGGTCGGCTCGTCCGCGATGACCAGGCGCGCGCGGCACGCGAGCGCGCCGGCGATGAGGAGGCGCTGCCGCTGGCCGCCGCTGAACTGGTGCGGGTAGCGGTCCAGCGCCCCCTCCGGGTCCGGCAGCTGGACCGCGCGCAGCAGGTCGAGCAGGCGCTCCCGGTGGGCGTTTCGGCGGCCGCGCCCGCCGCCGGCATCCTCCGGCGCGTGCCAGCGCATGATCTCCAGGAGTCTGCGTGCCGACCGTGAACGTGGGGTTGAGGGCGAGGAACGGGTCCTGGGGGATGAACCCGATCTCCTTGCCGCGGATCCGCCGCGTCAGCTCGCGCTGGCCGAGCCCCAGGAGGTCCTCCCCGGCGAAGGTGATGCGGCCGGCCTCCACGCGGGCCGCCCGCGGCAGGATGCCGAGGATCGCCCGGGCCAGGGTCGACTTGCCGCAGCCGGACTCGCCCACCACCCCCACGATGCGGCCCCGGGGGATGTGCAGATCCACGTGGTCGAGGACCTGCGCGAGGCCGTCATCGGTGCGGATGGACACCCGGAGTCCCTCGACGCTGAGGAGGAGGTCGGGTCGGCTCACCGCGAGCGGCGCAGGCGCGGGTCCACGACGTCGCGGAGCCCGTCGCCCAGGAGGTTGAAGCCCAGGACGACGAAGAAGATGGCCAGGCCGGGGAACGTGGCGAACCACCAGGCCTCCGGGAGGTACTGGCGGCTCTCGGAAATCGCGAGCCCCCACTCGGGGTCCGGCGGGGTGGCCCCCATGCCGAGGAAGCCGAGGACCGCGGCCGAGAGGATGGTGAAGCCCATGCCGATGGTGGCCCGCACGATGATCGTGGGCGCCGCGTTGGGGAGGATGTGGGCGAACATGACCCGGACGGCGCCGGCGTTGAGGCCCTCCAGCGCCTCCACGAAGACGGCGACGCGGATGCGGCGGGTCTCGGCGAACACGATGCGCGTGAAGAACGGCCAGTAGGTCAGCGTGAGGGCCAGCATGGCGTTGCGGAGGCTCGGGCCGAGCAGCTGGGCCAGCGCCAGGGCCAGGATGAGCTGCGGCACCGCCAGGAACACGTCCGTGACCCGCATGATGACCTCGGGCAGCCAGCCGCGGTAATACCCGGCCACCAGCCCCAGCGGCACCCCGATGAGCATCGCCCCCGCCACCACCAGGAGGGCGATGGCCAGCGCCGCGCGGGCGCCGAGGATCACCCGCGAGAGGACGTCGCGGCCGAGGTTGTCGGTGCCGAAGGGGAAGGCGGCGGACGGGGCCTGCAGGCGCTGCAGGGGGTGCGACTCGTACGCGTCCAGGGGGTGAGGCGCCAGGCGCGGCGCCAGCAGGGCGACCAGCGCCGCCGCCAGCACGATAGCCAGACCCACCATGCCCGACGCGTCGCGCGCGAACTTGCGCAGGACCAGCATCAGAGCTCGGTGGCGACCCGCGGGTCGACGAGCCCGTGCACCAGGTCCACGAGGATGTTGACGACGGAGTAGACCACGCCCACCAGGAGCGTCACGGCCAGGATGGCCTTGTAGTCCGAGGTGAAGATGGCGCTCACGG
>JBBIHL010000476.1:2078-2789 GCA_037447075.1 Candidatus Eiseniibacteriota bacterium
CCAGTCATAGATGGACTCCACCACCACGGCGCCCGCCAGGAGCGCGCCGAAGAGCAGCCCGATCTGGGCGATGGTGGCCACCAGGGAGTTGCGCAGGACGTAGACCGCCACCAGGAGCCACCGCGGGTAGCCGGCCGCGGTCTCGTAGAGCACGTACTCCTTCTGGAGGGTCTCGAGCACGCCGCTCCGCGTGAACCGCGTGATGGTGGCCATGGCGCCGAGGGACAGCGTCACGGCCGGCAGCACCAGGTGCCGGAGGGCGTCGGCCAGCGCGTCCAGCCGCCCGCTGAGCAGGCTGTCCACGAGGAGGAGTCCCGTCCAGGCCGCCGGAGGAGTCGTGGCCGTGCCCAGCCGGCCGCGGAGCGGCAGGAGATCGAGCTGCATCGCGAAGAGGAGCTGGAGCATGATCGCGAACCAGAAGGAGGCGATGGCGACCCCGCCGACGGTGAAGAACCGGAGCGCGTGGTCCAGCCACGTGTTGTGGCGGATGGCCGCCAGCACGCCGAGGGGGATCCCGAGCCCCGCGCCGAGGCCCAGGGCGGCGAAGGTCAGCTCCAGCGTGGCCGGCAGCCGCTGCAGGATGTCCCGGGCCACCGGGCGCCCGGACTGGATGCTGGTGCCGAGGTCGGCCTGCGCCACCTGGCGCAGGTAGATGACGCCGGTGACTACCTGATCGTCGCCCTGGGGGCTCAGGCCCGGCCGGAGGCCATT
>JBBIHL010000477.1:0-2786 GCA_037447075.1 Candidatus Eiseniibacteriota bacterium
GCTCGGGGTTGGGGAACGTCTCCAGCCGCCGGGAGGGACGCGTGGGCATGCGCCGCAGTCTGCCCGAGGCCCGGGAGAGGGTCAATCGCCCGGCGTCAGCCGCTCCGCCCGACGCGGACGCGTCAGCGCGGCCCCGCCAGGCGCGCGAGCGAGTCGGCCACGACCTCCCCCACAATGCGGTTACCGAGGGCCGAGTAGTGCGAGGTCGGGCCGAACAGGGAGTCGAGCGACGCCGCCCCGGCCAGCAGCGCGTTGCCGGTCTCCACGAACCGGTGGCCGCGCTGGAGCGCGGCGAGCAGTTCCGCGTAGGGCAGGGCGCGCCGCGGGGAGCGCAGCTCGGCCAGCCCCTCGCGGGCGGGCAGGTGCACCAGCAGGAACTCGGCCCCCGCCGCCCGCGCGTCGCGCTCGAAGGCGTCCACGACCCGCAGCGTCACCACGCCGGCCTCGCTGTCGGTGCGACCGAACGCGGCCTCGAAGGCGGCGTCGGCTCCCACCCGCCTCCCCAGCACCGCCAGCGCGAAGGCGACGAACCGGCTCGCGAGCGGCAGCCGCGGCCGGTAGTCGTCCGGGCGATAGAAGGCCTCGTGGCGGCGCAGGGGCCAGCGGTCCATGTGCTCGATGATCGCGGGCAGCGACTCGGGGGGCGCCGCGGGGACGTTCACCGCCCGCAGCGTGTCCCCGCTGGAGACGAAGCGCGGCTTGGTGAACGGAAGCCGGCTGTCCGGGACGTACATGAGCCGTACCAGATTGACGTTGCGCTTCACGTTCTCGGGCTGGAATCCGAGCAGCACGACGCGCGGGGACAGCCGCCGCCCCTGCTTGCGCCACCGCAGCAGGGCCTGGTCCATGCCGTAACCGCCCACGCCGAAGTTGAGGACCTCGGCCGCGATCCCGCGGCGGCGCAGCTCGGCCTCGAGCACCTGCCCCCAGGTCTGCGCGAAGGGCACGTCGGCGCCGTTCGCGAAGGAGTCGCCGAACAGCTCGATGCGCAGCACGCCGGGCGCCGGAGTCGGCGAATAGCTGGCCTCGCGATCCGCGGTGCGGAGGCCGTCGCGATTGTAGGCGTAGATCCCGCTGGGCGAGCGGCTGTGGGGGAACACCGTCCAGCCCAGGTCCGGGTCGTAGGTGGCGACGCGGTCCCGGCGCGTCACGTAGAGTCTCACCAGCTCGCGCGCCCGCTGCACCGGAAGCCGGTAGGGCTTGAGCCTCCAGCCGCGGAAGCTGAAGCCGCCGTCCTCGTCCACGCGGCCGCCCAGGCGCACCACCATCTCGCAGAGCGCGAGGCCCAGCAGCACTCCGGCGACCAGGGGCAGCAGCCGGGGGAGGACCGCGTTCTTCACGGCGCGGCAGGGTAGCGGCCGCCCGACCCGCGGGCAAGGGCGGGCAACCGACTTTCGGCCCACGCCCGGCGCCGTGCTATGCTCCCTCGCTCATGAAGACCGTCTTCCTCGAGACCTACGGTTGCCAGATGAACCTGGCCGACAGCGAGCTGATGGCCGGCGTCCTGGAGGGCGCCGGCATGCGGCTGGCGCGCTCGCCCGAGGAGGCCGACGCCATCCTCATCAACACCTGCGCCATCCGCGAGAACGCCGAGCAGCGCGTGCTGGGGCGGCTCGCCACCCTGTCGAGCCTCAAGGCGCGACGGCCCGGGCTGCTGGTGGGCGTGACCGGATGCATGGCCCAGCACCTGCGCCAGAAGCTGCTCGGACAATCGCCGCTGCTGGACCTGGTGGTGGGCCCGGACGGTTACCGGCGGCTGCCGGAGCTGCTGCAGGCGGCGGCGCGGGGAGCCGTGGCGGCCACCCGCCTGGACCGCGACGAGACCTACGGCGACCTGGAGCCCAAGCGGGGCAGCGGCGTGCGGGCGTGGGTCACGGTGCAGCGCGGCTGCGACAAGTTCTGCACCTACTGCGTGGTGCCCTACACCCGCGGGCGCGAGCGCAGCCTGCCGCTGGAGCGGCTCGTGGAGCAGGTGCGGCGCGCGGTGGCCCAGGGGTTCGTGGAGGTCGTGTTCCTGGGCCAGACGGTGAACTCCTACCACGACGGCCGGCACGACTTCGCGGACCTGCTGCGGGCGGCGAGCCGGGTGGAGGGCCTGCTGCGCCTGCGCTACACCTCTCCGCACCCCTCGGACTTCGGCGACCGGCTGATCGCCGCCCACGCGGAGCTGCCCAAGCTCTGCCCGCAGGTCCACCTGCCGTTGCAGTCCGCCTCCGACCGGGTGCTGGCCGCCATGCAGCGCACCTACACCCTGGAGCAATACGACGCGGTGGTGCGGCGCCTGCGGGCGGCGGTGCCGGACATCGCGCTCTCCACCGACATCATCGCCGGCTTCCCGGGCGAGACGGAGGCCGATTTCCAGGCCACGCTGGATTACATGCGCCGGGTGCGCTACGACAGCGCCTTCCTCTTCAAGTACTCGGCGCGCGAGGGGACCAAGGCCTCCCGCTGGCCCGAGACGTCGAGCGATGAGGAGAAGGGCGAGCGGCTGGAGCGAATGATCCGCCAGCAGCAGGAGATCTCGGGCGCGGTGAACGCGCGGCTGGTGGGGCGCACGGTGGAGGTGCTGGTCGAGGGCCCGGCGCGCCGGCATCCGGGGCAGCTCTTCGGCAAGAGCGCGCACTTCAAGACCACCGTCTTCCCCGACGACGGCACGCCCCCCGGCCGCATCGCGCGCGTGCGCGTCCAGGCCGCCACCTCGGCCACGCTGATCGCGCAGTCGCTGGCGCAGGCGGGCGTGGAGGCGCCGGCCCGGGCGGAGGCCGTCGGGCTGGCCTAGCGCCGCC
>JBBIHL010000478.1:0-2786 GCA_037447075.1 Candidatus Eiseniibacteriota bacterium
CGTTCACCTCACCTCGCCGCTTGTTCAGCCCTCACCCCTGCGAAATCCGGGTTCATCTTGTCCCAACCACGGCCGCTCGGCCGAAACGCCATCGAGTCCACCGACCATGGATCACCGAGTTTGCCGGTCCACGCGTGGGCGATGATGCTGTCGAGCCCGGCCTTGTTGCGGATGTAGAGCAGGTGGAAGATCCCCTTCCAGGGATGCGCCGGGTCGGTGGGGTCGTAGACCGCGTTGTAGTGGAAGGCGAAGTCCTTGGGGTAGATCGAGGGGTTCGGGTCTCGGTACATGATCGTATCGGTGTCCGCGGAGGCCATCACCGGTTCCGGCATCCAGTCAGCAGGAAGCAGCGCCGGATCCGAGATCCCCAGCGAGGATCCAGCCTGAACGATCGCCTGCGGCAGGGGTACGTACACGTCAGCGGTTGCAGTAATGCTCGTGCGGCTCTGCTCGACGACCGCAAGCGGGACGCTCCAGAGGTTGTCTGGCGCTCCCGCCCTGATGGACTGCACCGAGGCGAGCTCCGCCCCCACGGCGGTGACCTGCAGCAGGGCCGTCTGGTGCACGCTGGAGACCCGCAGGAACACCGGCGCGTAGCTCCCGCCCACCCCGCCATTGTACGTCACCTGGTTCGACTCGATCACGCGATTCGAGTCCGGGTCGCTCGGGTCGAGCGCGACCACCTTGAGCCGGCCCCGGCTCCCGCCGGGCTGGTCGAGGAGGAAGTGGGCTGTCGTCGCCGCCGCCTCGCCCGCCGAGCAGAAGTGCGCCGTGACTTGGTGGGCGGCGCTGTCGGCCGGCGTGGACGGCGGGTCGACGGCCGAGACCTCGGCGATGTCCGCTTGACAAGCGGCGAGCGAGTCGACCGCCAACACGTTGACACCCGAGGAGTCGGCGAGCCACAGGAGGCGCCACTGGCCCGGCAGGGTTGCCTCGGCCGAGTGGGCCTGGACAATCAGGGTGCAACGGGTCGCTGCCGTGAAGGTGAGGGTGTCCGCGCCGGAACTCCAGCGGAGCTGGATAGCGGAGGTCGGGGTCGGGAAGAGGAGCAGAGGCAGGGCGAACAGCCAGATCGGGCGGCACATCGGGGCAACCTCCCGTGGAAGGGACTCTCGCGGTCGGATGAGCGAGGAGATCGGGCGGGCATCGAACATGCCGTGTGGGCGGTCGCCGGAAGACGTGCGAGGAACTGGTTTCGGGGCTTCGCGTTGGTCCAGCGCGAGGCGTCCGGGGAGGCGCCAAGAGGGCTCGCGTGGACTGCCAGCCTGGCAGGCCGTGCACGGTTTGTCAGCCGGGGGGGCCGTCATCCGCGGACCACGGAACCCCACCGACTCATCCCGCGGTCCACGCTTCGTCGAAAAGCAACCGAGAGACGAAGCCCGGTGCGACTACAGTCCCGAGTCCCGCGCTGCCTTTATGTCGGCTGCGGCTGCGAGGCTGGCGACCTCGTCAGATCCCAAAGGGTTACCCGGAAACGGCCCAGACCATCGGGGAGCACATCCGCCGCTGCCGGATGGACCTGGGACGGACGCAGCGGGCGGCGGCGCGGCTTCTCGGCGTCGAGGTACAGATCAAGACCACGGCAGCCTAATGGACACCTGTCTCGTTTCTTTCTAGACTGATGGGCGCCCTGGCTGAGCCGTGGACCTTTTTCCACGAGGTGCTCGATGGCTCGGCGAATCCTCCTCCTCATCCTGGCCCCGGCGCTGCTCGCCGCAGCCCCGGCGCTCGCCGCCAACTGCGCCAACGACTCCACCGGCCTGGTCCCGCTGATTGACCTGGGCCCCGGCCTCTACCAGGGCTTCGAGGGCGGGCTCTACGCCGGGGGCTCGAACCACCGCCCCGCCGCGCACGAGGCGGCCGGCGTGGCCATCGCCGGCGCCCTCGCGCCGCTCGATACCCTGGGCGACCCGGACCCGGCGAGCGGCCGCGTCGTGCTCATCTCGATCGGCATGAGCAACGCCACCCAGGAGTTCTCGGCCTTCGTCACCAAGGCCCGCAACGACCCGTTGCGCAACCCGCAGGTGCTGGTGATCGACTGCGCCCTGGGCGGCCAGGCCACCAACCGCATCAACACGCCCACCGCCGCCTACTGGGACACGGTGGCCACGCGGCTGCGCGGCCACGGCTCGTCCCCCCTCCAGGCGCAGGTGGCGTGGGTGAAGGAGGCCGACGCGCAGCCCACCGGCGGCTTCCCCGCCTCGGCCGAGACCTTGCAGGCGCACCTGCGCGCCGTGATCCGGATCGCCAAGGACAAGCTGCCCAACCTTAGGCTCGCCTACTTCACGAGCCGCATCTACGCGGGCTATGCCACCACCGCGTTGAACCCCGAGCCCTACGCCTACGAATCGGGCTTCGCGGTGAGGTGGCTGATCGGCGACCAGATCGGCGGCGACCCCGGGCTCAACTACGACGCCGGCCAGGGCCCGGTCGAGGCGCCGTGGATCGCCTGGGGTCCCTACCTCTGGGCGGACGGGCTCGAGCCGCGCAGCGATGGGCTGGTATGGCCGTGCGACTACTTGGCCACCGACGGCACGCACCCCTCCGCGCTGGGCCGCAACCTGGTGGCCGACAGCCTGCTTGCCTTCTTCCGCGCCGACGAGACGACGGCGCCCTGGTACCTGGCCGGCCCGGTCTCCGTTCAGCCGCCTGCGCCGACGAGCGGCCTGCAGCTGGTCGTCTCGCCCAACCCGGCGCGAGGCGCCGTGGAGTTCCGGTTCACGCTGCCAGCCGGAGAGGCCTGGGTGCTGGAAGTGCTCGACGTCTCGGGGCGGCGCGTTTGGGAA
>JBBIHL010000479.1:0-2778 GCA_037447075.1 Candidatus Eiseniibacteriota bacterium
CCTGGGGCCCCTTGGCCTGGGCGGCTGCGCCGCCGCGCCGCGGCGGCTGCGGGTGCCCGGCGCGCCGCTGGCCGGGCATCCGCGCCTGGCGTTCCTGCCGCTCGAGAATCTCTCCGGCCGAGAGGACGCCGGCGCCGTCCTCACGCGCATCTTCCATGCCGAGCTGGTGCGCGCGGGGGCCTACGAGGTCTCCGAGACCGGGGAGGTGGAGGACGCCCTGCAGGGCCTGCGCATCCGCAGCACCGGCTCGCTCACCCGCGCGCAGCTGCGGAGCCTGGGGGACACGCTGGGCGTGCCCTTCGTGCTGGCCGGCACCGTGCTCGAGAGCGGCACGGCGCGCACTCCGGAGGGGGAGGTTCCCACGGTAGGCGTGACGCTCAAGCTCCTCGAGGTCGCGAGCGGCCGTGTGCTGTGGGCGCGCACCGGCTTCCGCAGCGGGGACGACCGCGAGAGCGTGTTCGGCTGGGGGCGCGAGACCAACGCCGCCCGGCTCGCGGCGGCGCTGGCGGGCGAGATGCTCGGGGATCTGGCGCGGCTCGCCGGGCGGACCGCGGGGCAGGGAGCGGCGCGGTGAGCGGGGGCCTGCGGTGCGGGATGGGCGCGGCCCTGCTGGCGGGCGTGCTGGGCGGTCCGGCCATGCCGGCGGGGGGCGCCCCGCCCCCGGGGCCCTCGCCCGCCCACCGGGTCGAGAGCGTGACCCTCGAGATCTACCACCGCGTGTTCCACGACTTCCGCGAGCGGCAGCGCGTGGGGCTCGGCCGGGAATTCCGCATCGGTGACACCGACTACAGCGCGCGCATCGTCCGCTACGTGCCCGATTTCGCCATGGACACACGGACCCGCACGGTGGTCTCGCGCACTCCCGAGCCGCACAACCCGGCCTTCCGGATCGTGGTGAGGCGCGGCGGCGAGCCGCAGGACACCACCTGGGCGCTGCTCAAGATGCCGCCGCACTTCGCCATGCGGTCCATGCTCGCCTTCAAGATCCTGCGCATCGACTTCGCGGGCCGCCCGCCGCTGCTCAATCCCGAATCCGCGGCGAAGCCCGACAGCGCGGCGCACGCCGACTCGCTGGAGGCGAAGACGCCGTGACGCGGGCGGGGCGGGGCGGCGCGGGAGGCGGGGCGCGTCCGGGCGGCGGGGCCGGGATGCTGGCCCTGGCGGCGATCGCCGTGCTCGCCGGGAGCGGGAGCCTGCTGGCCGCCGCGCGTCCGCCCAAGGCCCCCCGGGGGCCGGCGCGCTCCTGCTACGACTGTCACGCCGCCTCCAGGAAGGATTTCCAGAAGCCGCACGTCCACGCCCCGGTCGCCAAGGGGGACTGCGCCGCCTGCCATGCGAGCCACGGCTTCGCTCAGCGGCTAGTGCTCCACAAGCCCATGCCCGAGCTGTGCTTCGACTGCCACGGCGGCCTCAAGACCGCCGCCGCGCCCGCCCACCCGCATCCGGCCTTCGCCCAGGGCGCCTGCGTGGCGTGCCACGATCCGCACGCCTCCAGCCTGCCCCACCTGGGGCGCGAGGGCGGGCCCGACGAGTCCTGCTTCCGCTGTCACGCGGAGGCCAAGCAGCAGTCGCAGGCTGCGCACGTGCACGCCCCCTTCGCCAAGGGAGACTGCGGCGCCTGCCACGTGCCCCACGGGGGCGCCGTGGCCGGCCTGCTGCGTGAGCCGGGCGACGCGCTGTGCGCGGGCTGCCATGCCCGGGGCGCGATGGACGCGAGGCACGGGAGCGTCCAGCGCGGCGCGCTCCAGTGCCTGGACTGCCACGCTCCCCACTCCTCGCCGGAGCCCAAGCTCCCACGCGCGGGAGCCCATGCGCCGGTGGCGTCCGGACAGTGCGAGTCCTGCCACGTGGTCGCGGGCGGGAAGCCCACCACCCAGCTGGTGGCGAAGGTCCCGGAGCTGTGCGTCACCTGTCACGACGAGCAGAAGGACCTTGCGGCCCGCGCCCATCCGCACCCGCCGGCCGCCCAGGGCGATTGCCTCACCTGCCACGACCCGCATCGCGGCGGTTCCGGGGCACTGCTCAAGGACAAGCCGGAGGCGCTGTGCGGCGGCTGCCACGAGGGCGTGGCCGGGGCGCTCAAGCAACCCGCGGTGCACAAGGCCTTCGCGGACGGGCGGTGCGGGACCTGCCACGAGGTGCACGGCGGGGAGCGGGCCAAGCTGCTCAAGTCCGAGGATGGCACCCTGTGCCTGGGTTGCCACGACGAGGTGGGCAGGCGCGTCGCCGCCCCCGCGGGGGCGCACCCGCCCGCCGCCCGCAAGGACTGCCTGCGCTGCCACGCGCCGCACGCGGGGCCGCAACCATTCCTGCTCGCGCGCGAGGAGCGCGGCCTGTGCATGAGCTGCCACTCGGGCGAGGACCGCAAGGCGGCCGGCAAGCAGCTCCACCCGCCGTTCCTGTCGGGCAACTGCGCCGCCTGCCACGACCCGCACCAGTCGGCCGAGCCCAAGCTCATGAAGGCCGCCGCCGACGCCACCTGTCTCAAGTGCCACCCGCAGGTGCAGCGCGAGGCGGCGGAGCATCCGCACCCGCCCGCCAAGGAAGGCCGGTGCCTGGCCTGTCACGCGCCCCACGCCGGGGAGACCGGGGCGCTCCTCACCGCGAAGCCTCCCGGGCTCTGCGCCTCCTGCCACGCCGACGTGGCCGCGAAGGTGGCGGGCGCCGGGGCCCACAACTCGGCGGCCCGCAGCCAGTGCGGGAGCTGCCACGAGCCGCACGGCTCCAAGCGCGGCAAGCTGCTCCGGGGGGAGGCCAACGCGCTGTGCGCCACCTGCC
>JBBIHL010000480.1:0-2774 GCA_037447075.1 Candidatus Eiseniibacteriota bacterium
GGCCGGCCGCTCCACGCGCTGTTGAGCGGGCGCAATCCCGATCCGGAGCGCGCCGCGTCGGCCGCCCGCCACCTGTTCGGCACCCTGTCGCTCGCCCTCGCCGGCTGGGGCGCGGCGCTCGCGGTGCTGCTGGCCGGGCTGCGCCGGGCGCGGCGCGGCGCGGGGCCCCTCACCGCCGGGGCCGCCCTGGTGGTGCTGCTGCTCTCCACCTGGCCGCTCGCCTCCGCCCAGGCGCTGCGCAAGCTCTACGTTCCCACCTACCTCGGCCAGCTCCACGCGGGGCTCAAGCTGCGCGAGCTGTTCCCGCGCCGGACGCTCGGCATCCTCGGCCACCAGGTCTACCACCGTCCCACCGGCTACGACCCCGAGCCGGTCATCTTCTACTGGAGCGACACCCACGGCTGGATCGTGCCGGACATCCACTACGAGGCTCGCACGCTCGACTCGCTGATCGCGCGCGGCGCCCGCTTCTTCGCCACCACGCACATGGAGCGGCTGGAGGCCCGGCCCGACTTCGTCCGCGAGCTGGAGCGCCGCGGGAAGCTGGCGGCCCGCGAGCCCGACTACGTGATCTACCGCTTCGACCGGGGCCCCGCCGCGCCGTGATCCGCTTCATCACGCCGGCCTTGAACGAGGCGCCCAACCTCCCGCGCCTGTTCGCGCGCCTGGAGGCGGCGCTGGCCGAGATGGGACGGGAAGGGGAGCTGGTCCTGGTGGACGACGGCAGCCGCGACGACACCGTCGCGGTCGCCCAGGCCCACCCGGGCCGCATGGCGGTGCGCTGCGTCAGCCACCCCGGCAACCTGGGCCCGGGCGCGGCCTTCCGCACCGGCTTCCGCACCGCCCGCGCGCTGCACCGGCCGGGCGACCTGTGGTGCACGCTGGAGTCCGACAACACCAGCGATCCGGCCATCCTCGCCGAGATGGCGCGCCGCGCCGAGGCCGGGGCCGACCTGGTGCTGGCCTCGGTCTACGCGCCCGGCGGCAAGGTGATGGGCACCTCCCGCACCCGCAAGGTGCTCAGCGTGTGGGCCAATACCCTGATGCGCGCCGCCTTCGGGCTCCCGGACGTGCACACCTTCACCTCCTTCTACCGCCTCTACCGGGGGGACTTCATGCTCCGGGCCCTCGACGCCTGGGGCGAGGACCTGGTGGCCGAGCGCGGCTTCACCTGCATGGCCGAGCTGCTGGTCAAGCTGCACCGCCTGGGGGCGCGCATCGAGGAGGTGCCCATGGTGCTCGACGGCAGCCAGCGGGTGGGGACCTCGCGCATGCGCATCTGGAAGAACATGGTGGGGCACCTGGGGCTGCTGCGCCGCTTCCTGGCGAGCGGAGGCTTCCGCCCGCCGCGGCCGGGCGAGTCGCGGAGGCGCGCCGCGTGAACGTGGGCGTGGTGGGCGGCGGCATGATGGGCCTGGCCACCGCCTGGGAACTGGCGAAGCGGGGCCACCGCCCGGAGGTCTACGAGCGCGAGGAGCGGCCGGGCGGTCTCTCCACCTACTTCGAGGCCGAGGGCGTGGCCTGGGACCGCTTCTACCACTGCATCCTCTCCACCGACGACGAGCTCCTCTCGCTGCTGGCCGACCTCGGGCTCGGGGACCAAGTGGGGTGGCGGGAGACCAAGACCGGCTTCTACATGGACGGGCGCCTGGTGTCGCTCTCGACCACGGCGGAGTTCATCGGCTTCCCGGGCCTCTCGCTGTGGGACAAGTTCCGCCTGGGCCTGGGCATCCTCTACTCGGCGCGCCTGCGGGACGCCACCAAGCTGGAGCGCATCTACGTCCGCGAATGGCTCACCCGGGTCTTCGGCCGGCGCAACTACGAGCGCCTGTGGGGACCGCTGCTCTACTCCAAGCTGGGCAGCGCGCGGGAGCAGGCCTCGGCGGCGTTCATCTGGGCCACCATCAAGCGGCTCTACGGCACCCGGAAGTCGGCCGCGAAGAAGGAGATGATGGGTGCGGTGCGCGGCGGCTACCGCACCATCCTCACCCGGCTGGTGGGGGCGATCCGCGAGCGGGGCGGCGAGGTGCGGCTCGGGACTCCGGCGACGCGCGTCACGAGCTGCGCCGCCGGCGCCGTCATCGAGGCGGGCGGCCAGGCACGGTCCTTCGACCGCGTGGTGTGCACGGTGCCCAACCCCGAGGTGCTGCGCCTGCTGGACGCGGTGGAGGACGCCGACTTCCGCGCCCGCCTGCAGGGCGTGCACTATCTGGGGGTGGTGGTGGTGCTGGTGATCCTGGAGAAGGGGCTCTCCCCCTACTACATCATCAACCTCACCGACACCACGCTGCCGTTCACCGGCATCATCGAGGCCACCAACCTGGCGGGATCGGAGCAGCTCGGCGGGCGCGCGCTGGTCTACCTGCCCAAGTACCTGCCGCCCGGCGACCCGCTCGCCGGGGCCGCCGACGACGAGGTGCGGGCGCTGTTCCTCGGGCACCTGCGCCGGGTGTTCCCCGACCTGGACCAGCACGGCGTGGTGGGGACCCGCGTCTTCCGCGCCCCGCTGGTGCAGCCCCTCCACGAGCTGCGCTACTCCGAGCACATCCCGCCCATGCGCACGCCGCTGCGCGGGGTCTATCTGGTCAACACCTCGATGATCGCCAACACCACGCTGAACAACAACGCGGCCGTGCGCCTGGCGCGCGAGGTGGCGAACCTGGTCTCGCAGCCGGAGTAGCCCGCCGTGCGACGGTGGGGAGTCGCGGCGGCGGCGCTCCTGGTGCTGGGCGCCGCGCTCGCGGCGTGGCACTGGAACCCGCCGCGGCTGGCGG
>JBBIHL010000481.1:0-2525 GCA_037447075.1 Candidatus Eiseniibacteriota bacterium
CTCCCGCCGCCGCGCCATGGCGGGCGGCGCGGGCCTGCTCGGGGCTCTCGGCCAGCAGGATGCGCCCCACCCCGCGCGCCGCCGCCACGGCCAGGGAGCTGCCCGCGCGCAGCACGTCCACCACCATCGCCACGTCCACCGCAGGAGGCGCCGCGGCAGGCGGCGCGAGCAGGACGGAGAGCCGCATGCCGGTTGCCGCCGCTAGGCGCTCGTGACCGGGACGCTCCCCATCAGCTTCTCGACGAAGTGGGTGTCGAGGTCGCCCGCTTGGAAGTCCGGGCTCTGCAGCGCCTTGAGGTGGAAGGGCACCGTGGTCTGGACGCCCTCCACGATGATCTCCTCCAGGGCGATCACCATGCGGCGCAGCGCCTCCGCCCGCGTCTTGCCCACCGCGATGAGCTTGCCGATCATCGAGTCGTAGTGGGAGGGCACGGTGTAGCCCGCGTAGACGTGGCTGTCCACCCGGATGCCCGGCCCGCCCGGCTTGTACCAGTAGGTGATGGTGCCGGGGCAGGGCCGGAAGCCCTGGGCGGGATCCTCGGCGTTGATCCGGCATTCGACGGCGTGCCCGCGGAGCTCCACCTCGGCCTGGGTGAGGCTCAGCGGCTCGCCCGCCGCCACCCGGATCTGCTCCTTCACCAGGTCGAGGCCCGCCACCTCCTCGGTCACCGGGTGCTCGACCTGGATGCGGGTGTTCATCTCCATGAAGTAGAACGAGCCGTCCTGGTCGAAGAGGAACTCCATGGTGCCCGCGTTCTCGTAGCCGATCGAGGCCGCACCCTTCACCGCCAGCGCGCCGACCCGGTCGCGCCGTTCCGGCGTGAGGAACGGCGAGGTGCATTCCTCGATGAGCTTCTGGTGGTTGCGCTGCACCGAGCATTCACGCTCGCCCAGGTGGATGACGCGCCCGTGCCGGTCGCCGAAGAGCTGGAACTCGACGTGGCGGGGGCGGACCATGTACTTCTCCAGGTAGAGCGAGGCGTTGCCGAAGGCCGCGCCGGCCTCGGCCTGGGCGATGCCGAAGCCGGCGCGCAGCTGCTTCTCGTCCCATGCCACGCGCATGCCGCGCCCGCCGCCGCCGGCCGCCGCCTTCATGATGACGGGATACCCCAGCTCCCGGGCCTTGCCCAGCGCTTCGTCCGCGTCCTGCAGCACGCCCTCGCTCCCTGGGATCACGGGCAGCCCGGCCTCCTGCATGGAGCGGCGCGCCGCCGCCTTGTCGCCCATCTTGCGGATCATCTCGGGGCCGGGGCCGATGAAGGTGAAGCCGCACGAGGCCACGACCTCGGCGAAGTGGGCGTTCTCGGCCAGGAAGCCGTAGCCCGGGTGGATGGCGTCGGCACCGGTCACTTCGGCGGCGCTGATCAGGCGGGCGATGTGCAGGTAGGACTGCGCGGGCGGCGGCGGGCCGATGCACACCGCCTCGTCCGCCAGGCGCACGTGCAGGGAGTCGCGGTCCGCCGTCGAGAACACGGCGACCGTCTGGATGTTGAGCTCGCGGCAGGCGCGCAGGATGCGCAGGGCGATCTCGCCGCGATTCGCCACCAGGACCTTCTTGAACATCCCTCCTATTCCCGCGTCATCCAGTTGCGCCCGCCGAGCGCCTCGGCACCGGCGCCGCCCGACTCGCCGGACTCCTCCACCGCCTGCCAGGTGCGGTCGGAGGTCGCCGCGATGCCCTTCAGCTTGAGGCCGAGCTCGTTGGGGTTGTTGCAGTTCTTCAGCGCCTCCTCCTCGGTGATGAGCCCGTCGCGCAGGAGCTGGAGCACCGACTGGTCGAAGGTCTGCATGCCGTACTGGGTGACGCCCTCGGCCACGGCGGAGTGGATGAGCGGGGTCTTCTCCGGGCTGAGGATGAACTCGCGGATGGTGGGCGTGGTCACCATGACCTCCACCGACGGCACGCGTCCCGCCCCGTCCCGCCGCGGGATCAGGCGCTGGGACACCACGGCACGCAGGTTGGAGGCGATGGAGAGCCGCACCTCGTCGTGCTGGTGGGGCGGATAGAACGAGATGATGCGCTGCAGGGTCTGGACCACGTCCGTGGTGTGGAGCGTGGAGAGCACCAGGTGGCCGGTGTCGGCCGCCATCAGGGCCGAGCTCATGGTCTGCAGGTCGCGGATCTCGCCCACCAGGATGATGTCGGGATCCTGGCGCAGGACGTACTTGAGACCGTCGTGGAAGGTCTTGGTGTCCAGCCCGATCTCGCGCTGGTGGATGAACGAGAGCCGGTCGCGGTGCAGGAACTCGATGGGGTCCTCCACCGTGATGACGTTGCGGGTCGTGACCTGGTTGACCGCGTTGATCATGGCGGCCAGGGTGGTGGACTTGCCGCTCCCGGTGCGGCCGGTGACCAGGATGAGCCCGCGGGGGGAGAACGCCAGCTCGCGCACCATGGGGGGCAGGTGCAGGTCCTCGATGGTGGGCACGTCCACCGGCACGTGGCGCAGCGCCAGCGCGGGCGTTCCGCGCTGCATGAAGATGTTGGCGCGGAAGCGGGCCAGGCCCGAGACGCCGAAGGCGAA
>JBBIHL010000481.1:2541-2773 GCA_037447075.1 Candidatus Eiseniibacteriota bacterium
TTGGTGGCGAACTGCCGCCGCTGCTCCTCGTTGAGCAGCTGGTTGGCCACGTCGCGCAGCTCCTGCGCGGTGGGAGGGGGCTCGTCCAGCGTGTAGAGCACGCCGTCCACCCGCACCACCGGCGGCGTGCCGGCCTTGAGATGGACGTCCGAGGCGCGGGCGGCGATCATCTTCTCCAGCACGACGCGGATGTTCATGGACTCACCTTCCCAGGCGGGGCGGGCTGCGCGGC
>JBBIHL010000482.1:0-1712 GCA_037447075.1 Candidatus Eiseniibacteriota bacterium
AGCACGGGCAAGGCGGAAGCAGGGCGGCTTGACACCCCCGCGCACGCTCCCTAGCGTGCCCCCATGCCCGAGCTGCCCGAGGTCGAGACCATCCGCCGCCTGCTCGAAGCGCACGTCGTCGGGCGGCGCGTGGCTTCGATCGCGACCTCGCGGGTGCGCCTGCGGGCGCCCGTGAGCCGCGTGCTGGGGCGGCGCCTTGCGGGTCACCGCATCCGCGCCGCGCGGCGGGTGGGGAAGTACCTGCTCGTGGACTTCGACCACGGGCTCACCCTGGTCGCGCACCTGGGGATGACCGGCCGATTCCTGTTCTTCGCCGCGCCGCCCCGCAAACGGCACGACCACGTCCACGCGCGCTTCCGCTTCGACGACGGCGCGCAGCTCTGGTTCCAGGACGCCCGCCGGTTCGGGCTGCTCGCCGTGCGCGAGACCGCGCGGCTTTCGAACACCCCGCCGCTCGGCGGACTGGGACCCGACCCTCTCGCCGAGCCGCCCAGCGCCGAGCGGCTCTACCTGGCCACCCGGAGCTCGCGCGTGGAGGCCAAGTGCTTCCTCATGGATCAGCGCCGCATGGCCGGTCTCGGCAACATCTACGCCAGCGAGGTCCTGCACCGCGCCGGGGTGCATCCGGCGATCCGCGCGTGCGATCTGACACCCGACGACTGCACCGGCGTGGCCCGCGAGGTCCGTGCGGTGCTCGACGAGGCGATCCGGCACTGCGGGACGACCTTCTCGGACTTCGCCACGCTGTGGGGGGAGCCGGGCTCCTACGGGCGCTACCTGCGGGTCTACGAACGCGCGGGGGAGCCCTGCCGCCGCTGCGGCGCGGCCATCGAGCGCATCGTCCAGGGGCAGCGCTCCACGTTCTTCTGCCCGAGCTGCCAGCCGCGGCGGCGCGCGACGAAGCGCCCCAGGCACGGTGCCGCCGGGGCCTGGAGGCAAGCGCGCTGAAGGGGACCACCGGGACCGCCGCCGCGGTTCGCCTGTGACGGCCGCGCGACGGGTGACTCCTTCCCCGTAGAGAGAACCGGCGCTTCGAGCCGGGGACGGAGGCCCCGACCACGTCGGCTCTGGGGAGGTTCGCCATGTCTCGCCGAGGTGTCACGAGCCCGGGGGCGCTCGCCCTCTACGCGCTCACGACCGCCGCCTCCCCGGCCTTCGCCGCCTGGCCGCACGACCCGTTCGTCAACCTGCCGGTGTGCACGGCGCCGGGCGACCAGGGAACCTACGGCTTCGCGGCGGTTCCCGACGGAGCGGGCGGCGTGATCGCCATCTGGCCTGACTTGCGCGGCGGCGGTTCCGACATCTACGCGCAGCGCATCGCCGCCTCGGGCGCCGTCGCGCCGGGCTGGCCCGTCAACGGAGCCGCGATCTGCACCGTGGCGGGCGACCAGTCGTACCCCGCGGCGATTCCCGACGGCGCCGGGGGCGTGTTCATCACCTGGTCGGACTACCGCGTCGGGCCGGCGGAGTCCCACATCTACGCCCAGCGCGTCACGGCCGCCGGCGGCATCGCGCCGGGCTGGCCGGCCACCGGGCTTCCCGTCGCCAACCTCCCCGGAGTGCACGAGTACGGCGCAGTCGTCGCCGCCGACGGCGCCGGGGGCATCCTCGTCGCGTGGGTGGACCGCCGCAACGCCGCCTCGAACGACGACATCTATGCGCAGAGGGTCTCGGGGGCCGGAGGCGTTCTCTGGGCGGCCAACGGTGTGCCC
>JBBIHL010000482.1:1742-2763 GCA_037447075.1 Candidatus Eiseniibacteriota bacterium
AGTTCGCCCCGGCCATCGTGTCGGACGGCGCCGGCGGCGCACTGGTGGCGTGGTCCGACTATCGAAGCAACTCGACCAGCTCGGCCGACATCTACGCCCAGCGGGTGACGGCGGCGGGCGCCGTCGCCCCCGGCTGGCCCGCGGACGGCGCGGCCGTGTGCAGCGCCCCCGACTTCCAGGCCGCTCCAGCCCTGGTCCCCGACGGCGCCGGCGGCGCGATCGCGGTCTGGGAGGACTTCCGCAACTACGCCAGCACGGGGAGCGACGTCTACGCCCTGCGGCTCACGGCGGCAGGCGGCATCGCCCCCGGCTGGATCGCCAACGGCGTCGCGCTCTGCGACTTTGGCGGTAGCCAGTATTCGCCGCAGGCGACGACGGACGGAGTGGGCGGGGCCATCGTGGGCTGGAGCGACAGCCGCTACTCGTACTCGGACGTCTTCGCCCAGCGAGTCACCACCTCGGGTTCGGTGCCGGCGCCGTGGCCTGCCGGCGGCGTTCCGGTCTGCACGGCGAGCGGCGTCCAGACCCTGTCGGCGATGGCCGCGGACGGCGCTGCGGGCGCCTATCTGGCGTGGCAGGACCAGCGCAGCGGGACCAAGGACCTCTACATGCAGCGGTTGACCTCGAGCGGTCTGGTCGCGCCGGCCTGGACCTACGACGGCGTGTTGATCTCGGGTGTGGGGGGCGGCTCGTCCAGCCAGCGCATTCCGCGGCTCGCCTCCGATGGCCAGAGTGGCGTGATCGCGGTCTGGAACGACTACCGCAACAGTCCGTGGGACGCCGACCTCTACGCGCAACGCATCGAGGGCTTCGGCAGGCTGGGAAACCCCGAGCCCGGCATCGTGTCGGTGCGCGACGTGCTGAACGACCAGGGCGGCCGGGTGCGCGTGGCGTGGACGCCCAGCTTTCTCGACGCCTACCCCGGCTTCGAGATCGGCTGGTACTGGCTGTGGCGGCAGGTGCCCGCCGCCGCCGCGGAGGCGGCCATCGCGCGCGGGGCGAGGGTGGTTGCGGGCGGCGC
>JBBIHL010000483.1:0-2748 GCA_037447075.1 Candidatus Eiseniibacteriota bacterium
CATGTCGGTCCTCATCACCGCCGCCACCTTCTGCCTGTTGCTGGGCGCCGTCATCATCTTCCTGGGGATCGCGGTGCTGCGCGACGGCGTGCGCGAGCGCCTGCACCGGGTCACCGCCCTCATGCTGTTCTTCGGCGGCCTGGGAGCGATCCTGGCCGGCCTGGGGATCGCCGTGCGGGCCACCACCCCGGCGGGCACCGCCATCTTCCACGAGGTCGCCCTGCATTTCGCCTCGGTCTGGGAGTTCTTCTTCCCCTCGCTGCTGCTCTTCACCCTGGTGTTCCCCACCGAGCACCCGTGGCTCAAGCGCTTCGGCGGGCTGCAGGAGCTGATCTTCGTCCCCTACGTCTTCCACCTGGTGCTCACCCTGGTGGCGGACTACTCGGGCGGCACCTTCTTCGTCCCCCAGCTCACCAAGGCCATGCCGTGGGCGTCGCCCCTGCTCACGCCGGCCCGGGTGGGCCTGTCGCTGCTCTACGACGTGCACGCCGTGCTGTTCTCGATGGTCAACCTGGGCTACGTGGCCCTCACCCTCACCTTCCTCACCCTGCGCCAGCGCAAGGTCACCAACCCGCGCCTCAAGGCCCAGATGAAGACCATGTTCTGGGGGCTGGGAAGCTGCCTGGTGCTCTACAGCCTGGTGGCGCCCGTACCCACGCTGTTCGGGGCCGGCGCGCGCGCCCTGGAGCGCTGGACCGCGCCCCTGCTGGTGCTGAGCCTGGCGCTGGGCAGCGGCTCCATCGCCTACTCCATCATCCGCCACCGCTTCCTCGACGCCCGGCTGCTGGTGCGCCGCACCCTCACCTTCCTGGCGGTGGCGGGCGTCATCGCCACCGCCTACCTGCTGGTGGTGGGCCGCCTGCAGGAGTTCCTGGGCGGCTTCTCCGGCCTGGACCCCAAGCTCATCGAGCCCGTGTTCCTGATGATCGCCCTGGTGCTGCTGCAGCCGGCCGTGTCGCGGGCGGAGGAGCTGGTGGACCGCTGGATGATGCGGGATCGCCGCGAGGGGCGGCTGGTGCTGGAGCAGGTCTCGCGGGACATCGTGACCCTGATGGACCTCCCCACGCTGGGCGCGCGGCTGACGCGCGCCGTGTTCGACTCGATGGTCGTGGAGGGCGTGGCGCTGGTCGGTCGGCCGGGCGGGAGCGGCGGCTTCGAGCTGGTGGCCTGCGCGGGCTTCCCCCAGGTGCCCTACGAGGCCTGGGGGCGCCTGGCGGACGAGCTCGACGCCCTGCGGGGCGACCAGCGCATCGTGAGCGTGCGCGAGCTGGGGCTGCGCGGCGACTCCCCCGGCGCGGTGCGCCTGGCGACGGTGGCGGCCGAGTTCCCGCTCGCCCTGCTGGTCCCGCTCCACCACGGGGGCGCGCTGCTGGGTGCCCTGGTGCTGGGCCCCAAGGTGACGCGCACGCGCTACACCGCCGAGGACCTGGCCCTGCTCGTCACTTTGGGCAACCAGACCGCGGCGGCGCTGCGCAACACCCAGCTCCTGCAGGAGAGCGTGCAGCGCGCGGCGCTGGAGGAGGAGCTTCACCTGGCGCGCCAGATCCAGGTCTCCTACCTGCCGGCCCGCTTCCCGCGCTACCGCGACCTGGAGCTCTCCGGCTTCAACGTGCCCAGCAAGCAGGTGGGGGGCGACTACTACGACTACGTGGACCTGGGCGACGGCCTGTTGCTGGTGGTGGCCGACGTGGTCGGCAAGGGCGTTCCGGCCGCGCTGCTGATGAGCATGCTGCAGGCCTCGCTGCGCACGCTGGCCGCGGAGAGGCGCGGCCTCACCGAGATCGTGGCCCGCCTGAACCGCCTCATCCTGGACAGCGGCATGTCGGGCAAGTTCGCCACCCTGTTCCTGGCCCGGCTGGACCTGGACAGCCACACGCTCCACTACAGCAACGCGGGGCACAACCCGCCCTGCCTGGTGCGCGCGAACGGGGAGGCGCGCTGGCTGGCCGAGGGCGGCCTGCTTCTGGGGGTGCAGGAGGACCCCCGGGCCGCCGAGCGCTCCCTGCAGCTCGAGCCGGGGGACCGCCTGGTGCTCTACACCGACGGCATCACCGAGGCCTTGGACGGCGCGCGCGAGATGTTCGGCGAGGAGCGCCTGGTGGGCACGCTGCGGGCGCTGCCGCCGGACCTCGACGCCGATGCCGTGGCGCGCGGCATCATGGAGGCGGTGCGCCGCTTCTGCGGCGGGAACGAGCCGGGCGACGACATGACGGTGGTGGTGCTGCACGTCCCGCTGCGGGCCGCCGTGCCGGTCTAGCGTGCCGGCCGCCGGCTTCGCCTACGTCCTGCTGGTCCTGTTCGTGGACTCGGCCACGGTGGGGCTGGCCACCACGCCGCTGCTGGTGGATTCCGGCAAGCGGCACGCGCCGGTGCTGCTGGCCACGCTGGGCGGGCTGGCTTCGGCGCTGGGCTCGATGGTGCAGCTGCTCTACCTGCGCTGGGCGCTGTCGGCGCGCTGGCGCTGGCTCGCCCGCTTCGCCCCCTCGCGGCACAAGCTGGAGGAGGCCCTGGCGCGCTACCGCAGCGCCTCGTTCCTGGGGCTGGTGCTGATGCGCGCCACGCCGGTGCCCGACCTGCCCTTGAAGCTGGTGGCCGCCGCGGGCAACTACCCGATCCTGCTTTACGGCCTGGCGGTGTGGCTGGGCGCGCTGCCTTACTACTACCTGCTCGCCAAGCTGGGGCAGACCTTCCGCATCCCCACCTGGATGGTGGTGGCGGCCGCCGCCCTGGTCGTGGCGGCGGCGCTGG